>JAHHKH010000259.1 GCA_018679695.1 Maribacter sp. | reverse complement strand
GTGTATTTGATATTCCAGTTCGGAATTGGTATTTGTCTAAAAGCATCAAGATTCACACGATTCACGTCCTGTCCTGTATAAGCGGCAAAAAAAGCTGGCAATAATACATCCTGTTGTGTTTTACCATAACGTTCTGGAAAACCATCCGCATCGAAGGTACCTGGGGATTCCCCACGATCTGACACCAATCTGTTTGCAATGGTAATCCTGTTTTGTTTGAAAGTCTCAAAGATCTCCGAACCAAATTCATCACTTTTTTTGAATGCCGTACCGATCATCATAGTGGAAATGCTAAAATTCCCAAATTCATTCCCTAATTGGTTAATATACTCATACGCTCCGTTACCCAAGTCGTTTACTTCAAAATTTTCTTGATAACTGCTTGAATATTGCCTGTCTGCCGTGAGATCTATGGTCAAATCCCTCAGTGGTTGCGCGGTTGCCGTTATATTCAATTGCTTGTTGGTTCGTTCAATAAACTGCTCATTAAAATCAGGAAAGGTGGTTAGCCAACCATTCCTGGCCGCTTCAAACCTTACATCGGCTTGGCTTCCAAAAACAAATCCCAAAGTGGGTCGTGTCGTTCCTATAAATCCGATAGATTGCGTATATCCCGGTAACACTTTACCATTGCTTTCATTATAATTGATGTTCAATCTTTTAACCATGGTCAAAACATCAACTGCCGTATTGAATAAGGCACTGGTCTTCTGCTTAGGCGGATTCTGATCAGAAGCTACATTTCCGGCCTTATCCCTTCTTATCGGCGCCTTACTTGTCGCCCCTTTACCATCTCGCTTTTTCAAACCGATTAAATCATAAAATTTTTGCATGCTTAAAGCTGCAGTCAAATTATGTGTATTTGCATTTTGAACCGTGTTAATCGATTCTGGTCTGCCCAACACTTCACTTGCAACTTCACTCAAAGCATCACCGCCACGCTGCCAATCAAAATTGCTGGTATACGAGTATTGTGCATTTATAAAATCCAAGGCAGGTATCTTATTGAATGGGAGTTCGTAATTCAACTGCATCTGTTGCGAATGTCTATTGGGTTCTCCCAAATCCCAGAAACCATCCCATAATCCCAAACTTTGGTCAATCTCCGAATCCGGATTGCCTTCTTCGGTAAAATAGTTACGTACAATATTATTGTTGCTGGCCGTAAGATTTAAACTTAAGGACTTGCTCAAGCTGTAATTTATGGCATATTGCCAATTGAACAAATAATTCCGTTGTTGAAGGAAAGGTAAATCCAACGATTCTACCCCTGGTTCAAAAACCTCTCTGAACTTTTGTTGGTTAAACTGCCTATTGATATTTGAATTGACCGAAACACTCGTCGGCAATAAATTGAAGTTCAGATCTTTTAGCCATTGCCAATATTGTCCAGTAAAAAGCGAGTCCTTCTTGGCAAAGGGAGCAACCTCAACGGGTTTGAAATTATGATTATAAACAAAACCCGTATTCACATTCTGATCCCTAAGTTCCGCAATTTCAAAATCGCGATGATCGGTTTCATTATATGAATAATTAAAGGTGAAGTTTTCAACATCATAGAAATTGGCTTCAGCATCTTCGCCCCTCTCCTTACGAACGCCGATCAAATTAATGCTCGTTCTCTTGGTATAGTCCTCTGCTTGCTCCAAAGTCTGTTCTGCTTCTTCCTGAGTAGGTGCAGAGGCTATCAGATCATCTAACTTTAAATCATCATAAACCGGGTCAAATTCAGGAGTGATCATTTGTTCCGATATCCCATAGTTAAACGGAATTTGAATACCCCATTTTTTTGGTAGTAACTGACCCACATTCACATTCGTGACGAGATCATAGGAAATGGCATCTTCACGGGCACGTTCATTCGGCATTTGGTCGATCGATCCAAAACCTGATGTGCTTTGGGTTCCTGTTGCCGTAACATTTGCAAAATCGGCAATGTTGGCGTCGACTGAGGCCACAGCTGCCCACCCCCCATTATTATCCAAACCAGCCAAACGCAATTCATTGAACCAGACCTCACCTCTTGCGGGTAAAATATCGATATTCTTGATACCTACCATCATACTACGAATACTTCCCAATGAAGGATTACCGCGAATTCCAATACGCAACCTACCCAACGTTCTAGGCGCGAATTCCGGCACTGGGATTACTTCGCCATTTTCAACCTCAAAAAATTGTAGTTCATTCAAAGGTGTATTGGTTCTATTCGCAATTCTTTGTGATTTTACCTTATTTAAATCACTTAAAAGAACTTCCAATTCATTTACATCTGGCCAAATCTCACTCTCAGATGCCGCTCCGAACGATGTAAGCTGTAAGGGCAATTCCATTTGATAATAGTTTTGGGATAAGTCAGTTCCCAGTCTCAAAAATCCAACCAAAGGATTGGCATCATCTGAATAATCACTACTCTCTATTTTTTCGGCATGCATGAACATTTTTAGTTTTTTGTACTGACGAATATCAATATTCAAACTTTTAAAAACGCCTCGCGAATCCTGGGATTCCAAATTTTCAACAACAAAGGACAATGATTGCTCATTCTGACGAATAATGGTGTTGTTGTTATTCAATTGCTCGCGAACTACTCCCGGAGGCAAAACATAGGGTATAGGGGTTCGTGTATTGTTTTCCTCTATGTTCACGGTATTGACATCTACAACAGTACCATCGTCGGAGGGATCATTATCTATCAATTCATCCTGAAGCGTTTTTGTATAGGTACGCCAATCGCCTCGAACCAAATCCATTGTCGCGAAGCGCAATACTACATCACTACTGAAACCTGTAAGGTACATCCGCATGAAACTTATTGATCTGAAATCTGTAATTCCACCAACAGCATCGGTAAAATCGCTAAGTGGTATTTTATACTGTATCCATCTACGGTTCAATTGACTACCATTAGGTAAATCAGGGGTGACGCCCTCTTTGATATCGGTCACATACTTGTCATTGATACTCGTATTCGGAGCAATCGGAATCCTATACTCATAATAACTATTTACCGTATTCATGGTCAAATCACGATCAATATCCTCAACATCGGGGAGGGTAGTTGAACCACGATTGGTGTTGGTAACCTCAACAGGTGAGTTGCCATCAGGGTTGTTAAAATCGAAATATCTTTCCAGGATACTTCCTTCCCGATTCAAATAATACTGATAATTGTCCAAGGCAGGATCTTCACCAGGACCATAAATAGCAACTTCGGCAGCATCATTCAAACCATCAAAACCAACATCTTGCAAAACTCTATTCGCTTCATTTGCATCGAAGGCATAAACCAAAGCCTGTGTTGCAGGAACTATACCCCATGAAGGTTCATAAATCAAAGCCTCGGTATCTACAGGAAGACCATTCTCATATTGTTTCCTACCATCTTTGAGTACATCCTCAGAGATATTTCCTAAATTAAATACAAGTTCACCCGGACTTGTTGCTATGCCGTCAAGGTAAGGATCCAATACCCAAAATTGAACGAATTCCACATTCGATTGTTCAAAATCGGTACTACTTAATGAACGCATTATCCCCGCCCACTTATCTTGAGGAGCTTCTGTGGCAAAATCTGGATTGGTATTATAAGGCCCTTTATTATTGGGGTAGTATGCCAAGTCCAAAGTTCCTTGTACCGTGGTTTGGCCTTGGGCAATATCGACCTGGGGAAATACCTCATCAATAAACACCCTACGAGTGGCATTGGTAGATATGTCATTATCACTTATTCCGGCGGGTCTTTGATTCGTATAGAAAATAGGGTCAATGGTATACCAGGCCATTTTCGCCCTGCCATAACCATTGACTAGGTTCTCAGGATCTTCAGGGGCACTGCCTGAAAGTACACCACCAGGGGCAAATTCCAATGGTGTACTCGCCAGTGACCAGCCCAACGAAGAGCGGATATCTATCAAGGCCTGAGCGCCTTCAAAATCATCTAAATAAGTTGTGGTCTCGCCTTGAAAATCGGCATTCTTAGGTGAGTTTGGTTTTAACCAGGCAACCTCTCCACGTACCGATAAATTGGAGGGGACATCAGTATCTATATTCGGGAGTTTATTCACCATACGGGTTAAAAATGGTACCTCTGTCGAGAAATTACCGTTCAATCCGAAAATGGTATTGTTCACAGGTTCAACACCAAAATTTGATTTTTGGGTCAAGGGCCGCTCATTCAGATTCAATAAGGTAGCGCCCAAAATGAAATTCTTATTGACTTGGTGCTCTACATTAATTCCGGTAAACCTTCGGGTTTGCTGTCCAAATACAGCATTATTTTCCACCGAAATATTGATTGGGGTGTTCGAAGCCTCTAGACTAGGATCCAATATCTGTACTGTACCCGCCTGATAATTTACCGTATAGTCTATGCCTTCTTGTAAGGTCCTACCCCCGGCAGTGACCCTGACCGAACCACGGGGCACATTGAAAGCCCCTATAGGAATACCACTGCTTCCTTCTGATTTGTATCGCCCTTTTAACAAAAATTTATTTTTAACGGGGTCTTGTAATGCAGCAGCTTTGGTTTGGGTATACATATCCCTAAAAACATATTTTCGCTGGTTGGCATTATACCCTTGATCATTGATTACATCATATGTTCCACTTCCCAACAATTCGAACATATATTCCCCAAAAGGCTCTACCTTGGTAAAAATGATTCTTCCGCCCTGTGTATCGACCGTTAGTCCAGGGATAAAATCGAAGAAACCGTCACCACCGGGTTGCACATCGTTGTAGACATTCAATCGATCTAAATTGAAAACATCCAATAAAATGCGCTCTTGCAGAGGTTTGGGTGAATCGGGCCAACCTGAACCTGGACCTTCCTCCACTGGAGTAATATAGTTTCTTGGGGTGGGATCCGAATAGAGGATATTTAACTTAAAATCTTCCTGACTTAATCTAAAAGCCCCAGTTGCATAAATATTTTTCATCATCAAATCCCAAATAGGATCTGTAATATTGGTGATGTTACTTTTCAGCAACTTCAATACAAGTGTATTGTTATTGATTACAGGATTTACACCTGTGACCCCTCCAGATACCGTAGTTGCATCCAATCCGCCATTTGCGAATTCACCAACTTGGTATACTTCACCATTATAGGTATATTGGTAGGCTACGGCCAGTACCTCATCATTACTCAACCTTTGGTTCAATGAGATATACCCCAATTGTGTGTTAAATTCATAATCCCTTGAGATTTCCAATTTTCTGGCATTTTCAAGAATGGCATAATCGAATCCTTGGTTGACTTGATACCCTGGGATATTAAAACCGGCCTCAACAGTGGCAATATCGCGAATAGATTCTGTCAATACTCCTCCTGTTCCAATCTGAGCAGGATCAAAATCATTGGCATTGTTTCTAGGCAGCACATTAGCAGGGTTATTAAAAAACCCGGCAGGATCCCCATTGCTAATGCCAATTCTAGTTTTATCTTCTATTGACTCGGCTAAATCCTGGATTGCAACTACATTGCGAACATTCAAGGTTTGTTGGCTCCTATTGGTCACCCAAACCTCCAATCTTGTAATCTGCACTTGACTTTGTATATAAGGATAGTTTGCCAAGGCATCATCATAATTATCCCTAAAATATTGGGCAAGGAAAAAGTGCCTGTCCTCATCATAATCCAAGGCTGTAATTGAAAATTCATTGATCGTGCCACCGCCCTGCGCAACAACCGTATTATTTTGGGAGCGCTGTTCCGAAAAAACGGCTGTTACCTTGGTCTTCCCGAATTGCAATTGTGTTTTTACCCCGAATAAACTTTGGGCCCCGGTGATCAAGGAACTATTCAGTGGCATATTTACATTACCTACTTCGATCTTCTGAAGTATATCATCTTCGGTAGGTGTATAATCCAATTTAACTATATTCTGAAAATCAAAGGTAGCCTCGGTATCATAATTTGCCGTTACCTGAAGTCTTTCCCCGATCTTGCCCAACATACTCAAACTTATGCGTTGATCAAAGTCAAATGACAAATTGGTACGGTTTCTTGGCGAAAGTGATGGATTATCATTTTTCTGCCAAATTACACCCAGATCCATAGCCACAGAACCTTGTGGAATCACTTCGATGGTATTGCCGCCAAAAACAGACTGAAAGAAATTATTATTGATATAAAAATTAGGTAGAAGGTTTTTTCTAGCTTCTTCGCTACCTTCTTTCTTTCCTGAATAGGCATCAAGTTTTTCCTTGAAATAGTCTTTCATCCCTTCCTTGCGAACCAGTTCCATATACTGTTCGGGGGTCAGGATAATAGGGTAACCAATATCAAAATCACCAACTTTCTCGGAATAAATATACCTATCGAGATTGGGGTCATAAATGTATTTGGATGTGATGCTCTCAGGATTATCAAACTTTAATTTTCCAAGGGAAAAGCCAGTTTTAAGGGAGTCTGCCACCTGCTCATTATCATCTTCACCTTCAGTATCCTGGGCGTAAGAAAATTCTACAGTCCCAAAGAAAAAAGCGAATAGGATTATAAGCTTAAATGAATATTTAAGAATTTGTTTTGCCCCTTTTTTCAAACTTATTACAAATTTTTAAGCGCTAGTTTTATAATGTTCTCAACGCTTAGTGAAGGATCCTGGATTAATACTTTGTCCACAACCTTTTCGGCCTGTCTACGGACAAATCCAAGAACCTCTAAAGCAGATAACGCTTCTTCTTTATTTGTATTGTTCGAATTGATGGAAACTTCGTCAATATCATACACTTTCAAAATCTTGTCCCTAAGGTCAAGAATCACCCTTTGGGCAGTTTTGGCACCAATACCCTTAATGCCTTGTATGGTAGGAACATCGCCATTGGCAATTGCGTCCCGAATTTGTAATGGCGTTAGGGAGGAAAGCATGGTTCTGGCCGTACTCGCCCCAATTCCGGAAACCGATAGCAATAATCTAAAAATTTCCCTTTCTGATTTCTCGGCAAAACCAAAAAGTGTATGTGAATCTTCCCTAACCTGTAAATGGGTAAACAAGCTTATATGCTCTTCATTTTTTAAATTCGAGAAGGTGTTAAGCGAAATATTTACAAAATAACCGACACCAGCACATTCAATAATTACATGTGTAGGATTCTTTTCAACCAATTTTCCTTTAAGATGGGTTATCATTGACTCTAGGTTATGGGTTAAGGATTACGATGATTATTATTTCATTTAATTAAACGTTGTCTCTAACGAAAACCACCGTTATGCAGTTCGCTATTTTATATTTTTACTTTATTAATCTTTCGCTTTTCCCTTTCTTGGGCATCAATAACCGCTACTGCTGTCATATTCACCATTTCATCTACATCTGCACCCAATTGAAGTACATGAACTGCTTTTCGAAGACCCAGCATAATTGGTCCTATGGAATCTGCCCCATTGAGTTCCTTTAAAAGTTTGTAGGTAATATTGGCCGATTCCAAGTTGGGAAATACGAAGGTATTCACTTTCTTACCTGCTAATTTGGAAAAGGGAAAATTACTTTGATGCAGTTCCATATTCAGTGCAAAATCGGTCTGGATCTCGCCATCAATGATCAAGTCAGGATGGGTTTCATGCAATATTTCAACCGCTTTGTTTACTTTTTTCGCGTTAGGATGCGTTGAAGACCCAAAATTCGCATAAGACAACATGGCAATTACGGGCTCAAAACCAAAAGCCTCAGCCAAATTTGCAGTCATAACCGCTATTTCTGCGAGTTCTTCAGCCGAAGGGTCAATATTTATCGAGGTGTCTGCCAATAGTAATGGACCCCGTTCGGTATTCATAATATTGACCGTTGCCGCACGCCTTACCCCTTTAGCCCTGCCAATTACTTCGAAAACAGGTTTTATTACCGTAGGATATGCCCTTGAGTACCCTGATATCATTCCATCCGCATCGCTAGAAAAAACCATCATTGCCGCATAATAATTTCGTTCCCTCATTTTGGTCTTTGCACCATATAAGGTAACTCCATTTCTATTTGTGCCTTGCCAATATCTGGTTGCATATTGGTTGCGTTTTGCTAAAGAATCTTCATTTTTAGGGTCAATTATCAAAACATCCGCATCAAATTCCAATTCCTTTTTCAGTTCATTGATGACCTCTTTATTTCCTAATAAGATCGGAATGGCAATTCCTTCCTCGTAAACTATCTGGGCAGTTTTCAAAACATCCAAATGATTGGCTTCGGCAAACACGATTTTCTTAGGATTCAACTTCGCCCTGCTATGCAATAGCCTTACCACTTTATTGTCACTGCCTGAACGCCTTAACAGCCGTTCTGTATATTTTGCCCAGTCCGTAATTGGTTCTTTGGCCACTCCACTATCCATGGCTGCCTTTGCAACAGCTGGGGGAATTTCCGCAATTAGCCTTGGGTCAAAAGGTTTGGGGATGATATAATCCTTACCATAGGCCAATCGCGTTTCGGAATATGCAATATTTACCTGTTCTGGAACAGCTTGTTTGGCCAAATCAGCCAATGCAAGTACAGCTGCCATCTTCATCTCCTCATTGATTTTTGTTGCCCGCACATCCAGTGCCCCTCTAAAAATAAAGGGGAAACCAAGAACATTATTTACTTGGTTAGGATGATCTGACCGACCTGTCGCCATGATAATATCCTTTCTTGTTTTACAGGCCAACGCATAACTGATTTCGGGATTGGGATTGGCCATGGCAAAAACGATAGGGTTTTTGGCCATTGTCTTCAACATTTTCGGCGTAACGATATCCGCAATAGAAAGTCCAATGAAAACATCTGCGTCCTGCATGGCTTCGGCCAATGTTTGTATTTTTCTATCAGTTGCAAATTCCAGTTTTTCAGTTGAAAGATGCTCTCGGTCCTTTCGTATGACTCCCTTACTATCCAACATTACAATATTATCGGCACTAGCCCCAAAAGCCTTATACAATCGTGTACAGGAAACGGCCGCGGCACCTGCCCCACTTATGACAATACGAACATCCCCGATCTTTTTCTTTGTAATATCCAATGCATTTAAAAGGGCTGCGGCAGAAATTATTGCAGTACCATGCTGGTCATCATGCATCACGGGAATATCAAGTTCTTCCTTCAAGCGTCTTTCGATCTCAAAAGCTTCAGGCGCCTTGATATCCTCTAGGTTTATACCGCCAAATGTCGGGGCAATGGCCTTTACCGTCTCCACAAATTTATCGACATCGGTTGCATCAATTTCAATATCCATCCCATCTATATCGGCAAAAATCTTAAAAAGCAAGCTCTTACCCTCCATCACCGGTTTAGAGGCTAAAGGTCCAATATCACCCAATCC
>JAHHKH010000459.1 GCA_018679695.1 Maribacter sp. | reverse complement strand
ACATAGTAGTTCCCGACCAACTTGTCCCCTTTTAATCCTGTATTCTCCGGGGTTTCCCCTTTTCCAAACCGTTGCCAAGCCAACATGCTTTTACAAATATGTATGCCCCTGTCATTGATTATTTGTGTTTTATAGACCTTCTTTCCCGAAGCTTGTAGGATCTCAGCGACCGAATATCCCAACAAATTATTCCGTATGTGACCCAAATGAAGTGGTTTGTTGGTGTTTGGTGAGGAATATTCCACCATTATGGCATCCTGTCCACTGCTGCTTTCATATCCAAAATCAGGTATATTTTTAACCGCATTGAAAAAATCGAGATAATAGGTATCACTGATCACGATATTCAAGAAACCTTTAACCACATTAAATCCTGAAACTTCCTCTACATGTTCTTGTAGATATTCCCCCAGCTGCTTACCAATAAGTTCGGGTTTGCCTTTTACAAATCGTGACATAGGGAAAACAACTACGGTAATATCCCCCTCAAAATCCTTTCTGGTAGGTTGAAATTCAACTGTAGGCAAATCCACTTTAAAAATAGTGGCTATACCTTCTTTTACCTTATTTGTCAGGGCCTCTTGAATATTCATCGGGTTATTGATTAAAGCTGCAAAACTAAACATTTTTTACGCTTTAATTACGAAGCTTTTCTTTAAATCACTTGGTTTGGTTAACTTTAGAAAGCCTAATGAAAAAGATGTTTTATGCTACTCAACGTTTCTTATAACGATAATGAAATTACACGAAAGATCAATACGGAAGTAGGTAAGCCCTTTACGCTTAAAGAACGCTGGGCCATGGGTGGTATTGGCTCTCCCAAATTGTTTATAACAGCGGCTAGTATTGAAATCAGGAATTTGCTCATTTTGGACAATAACGTCGACAGTTGCAATATTGAACTTCGGCCCAAGGGGATTATCGTTAGATTTCGTTCCTTATTGGAGACATTCGCATTAGTGATACCGTATTACAAACTAACCATCTATAAGGGTGATTTTGCGGTGTATTCCATATATAAGGACAACCACTTTATCAAAGTAAGGTCTGATATGAAGGCCATACAAAAATTCTTCAAGAAGCTTATGGAGTATAAAGCCGAGAATGCACCCACTTCAATCGAGGATTTATGAAAATTCTACTAACTGGTGCCAATGGTTATATAGGGATGCGATTGTTGCCCCAAATACTCGAATTGGGTCATGAAGTGATTTGTGCCGTGCGTGATGAAAATCGCTTATCTATCGACGATCAAACCAAGGCAAGGTTACAGATTATTGAAATGGACTTTTTGAAGGATTTTACCCCAGGTCTTATTCCCAGGGATATTGATGTGGCCTATTACCTGATTCATTCCATGAGTTCCTCTACAACCGATTTTGATGAACAAGAAGCCCAATCGGCCCATACCTTCAATCAATATATGGCAGAAACCCAAGTGAAACAGGTCATTTATTTGAGTGGCATCGTTAATGATGAAAAACTGTCAAAACACCTGAGTTCAAGAAAAAATGTTGAAAATATCCTGTATCAGGGGGATTTTAATCTAACCGTACTTCGAGCCGGTATTATAGTAGGCTCAGGAAGTTCATCGTTTGAGATAATACGTGACCTTTGTGAAAAACTTCCTTTTATGATTACCCCAAAATGGGTATTGACCAAAACCCAACCTATCGCCATTAGGGATGTCGTGCGATTTTTGATCGGAGTCCTTGGTAACAAAGAAACCTATAATGATTCGTTCGATATAGGAGGGCCCGATGTGCTTACCTACAAAGAAATGTTGCAGCAATATGCAAAAGCCCGTGGTTTTAAAAACTGGATTGTAACTGTACCCATCATGACCCCTAAACTGTCCTCTTATTGGTTGTATTTCGTAACCTCTACCTCCTACAAATTGGCCATTAATCTTGTTGACAGTATGAAAATGGAGGTGATTGCCAAGGACCAACGTTTGCAGGATCTATTGGGCATTAAACCCCATAGTTATAGCGAAGCCATAGACATGGCCTTCAAGAAAATAGAACAAAATTTGGTCATCAGCAGTTGGAAAGACAGTATGATTAGTGGTCGGTTCAAAAAAAACCTTGAAAAATACATTCAGGTTCCCAAATATGGGGTATTAAAAGATGTACAACGAAGAAAGGTAAAGAATGCTGATGCTGTTTTGGAAAACATTTGGAAAATAGGCGGCGACAATGGATGGTACTATGGTAACAGGCTCTGGAAAATAAGAGGGTTTTTAGACAAGCTTTTTGGTGGCGTCGGCCTCCGTCGGGGACGTACCCACCCAGATAAGATCTATCCTGGCGATGCGTTGGATTTTTGGAGGGTATTATTAGCCGATAAAGAAGGCAAACGATTGCTGCTTTTTGCCGAAATGAAACTGCCCGGGGAGGCTTGGCTTGAATTCAAAATCGATGGGAATAATGTATTGCATCAAACGGCGACTTTTAGGCCACGAGGTCTAAAAGGCAGGTTGTATTGGTACAGTATTGTTCCTTTTCATTATTTTATCTTTGGCGGAATGATACGTAATATTGCCAAAACCTAAAATCATCCCTATCAAGATACCAGGCCTATATAAAAAGACCTATTTACTTTCCGTTTCATTGGGGATCTTGTACCAATTTTCAGTATTTGTTTTTTTGAAGAAATTTAAAGAATAACACTTCAACTTTTTATTCTTTCAATTTATTTCTTTGGTAAAAAAACTTCGGCCATCATACAACGTGCACTGCCTCCGCCACAGGTTTCAATGGTATCCAAAGAACTGTGTGCAATTTCGCAATGCTGTTGAATTTGCTTTATTTGAGTAGGACTGAGACTGTGGTATGCCTGTGAACTCATGACCATTAATCTTTGGTCGTTCTTACCGATTACCTGCAGCATGTTTCCTGCAAAATGGTGCATCTGCTCCTCTGAAATTTCGATGATTTCCTTTCCATCTTTTTTTAAATGGTGCACCACATTCTTACGTTCTTTTTTATCATCAATCGCATCTAGGCAGATAACAACAAAATTTTCTGCCATGGCCATCATGACATTGGTGTGGTAAATGGGCAAGCGCTCACCATTCACCGTTTGATTGGCATGGAAAATAACAGGAAAACATTCAAAATCCTCACAAAACTCGATAAACAAATCCTCATCTGCCCTTTGTGATAAGGCACAATATGCTTTTTGGTGCACCCGATCTTTTAAAATACTCCCTGTTCCTTCTAAAAACACCCCCTCTTTCTCAGCAGAAGTATAGTCTATGATTTCGTTGATCACAAACCCATGATCTTCCAAAATATCAAAAATATCCTGGCGTCGCTCCATTCGCCTATTTTCTGCGAACATCGGATACACCGCAACGATGCCATTGGCATGGAACGATACCCAATTGTTTGGGAAAACAGAATCCGGGGTATCGGGTTCTTCCAAATCTTCAACCACAATTACATTTACACCCTTACTCCTCAATACGGCCACGAAGGCATCAAACTCCTCTTGGGCCTTGGCATTTATGGATCTGTCCTTCAAATCCATTTCCTCCATAAAATAATTATTCACTGCGGTCTGTTCGTTCATACGAAATTTCACAGGGCGAATCATCAAAATTGTATTGGTAATCTGCATTGTCTATAATTGAGCATTTAGGCAAAATTAGTTTTTTGCTTTAGGTATTGATCATTTAAACGTTGAAAAACACTATTGGATGTATGAAACCATTCTTATTCCCGAATTAAGGGCAAGGTACTACAACGCAATAATCCCCCTTGCTTTGAAACCTCAGCATATGGAATTTCCTCTACTGTAAACCCCTGGTCCCGGAGCCAATTATTGAGTCGTTTAAAATTGCGTTCAGAGACAACAACATCCGGTGCGATCGAAAATACATTGCTGCACATTTGATACATCTCATCCGCCGTGATCTCAAAGATGTTTTCCTTCCCAAAATAATGTACCAACCATTCATATTCCTCTTCCAACAAAAAACCATTTTTATGTATTATTGCTTTGTCCTTACCGACCGGCTGAAAACAACAATCCAGGTGCAATGCATTTTCCTTGGGATTGGTAATTGACTTTCTCAACTCAAAGGACTTTACCTTCTTGTTTGGAAACATTTCCTTTATATATTCCACACCTTCCCAATTGGTTCGTGCGGTAATATAATCGGGATAGTCCTTACCTGTATAAGTACCGATGAAAATATGCTCATTCCAAGGCATGACATCACCACCTTCAATATGCACCTCTTCCGGTGGGTATAGGATATTCTCTGGTTCAATTCTATCAAGCACATGAAGAATGGCCTCAAATTCCTCCTCCCGGTGAGGTAGTATAT
>JAHHKH010000448.1 GCA_018679695.1 Maribacter sp. | reverse complement strand
CCATCCAACCTACATTGTCGGCTCTATTGAAGGCCTGTGAAAAAGTGGTGAAGGGTATGAATATTTGTTTTTGGCCCTCTTCCCCATCACCATCATTATTCTTCTTTTTATAAGTACCGATTACCATAAAGTTGACTCCCTGTATCTTAATATAAGTCCCGATTGCATCCTCTCCTTTATCATATAAACTGGCCTTGACCCCTTCCCCAATTATCGCGATTTTTCTTTTTTCATTGATATCGGAATGGTTAATGAAACGACCTGAGGTAATGGTCATAGGGTCCTGGTTAATGATTTCAGGATAATCCCCGTAAACACTAAAGGCCCCTGTCTTGATTCCACGGGTTACATTGTTCGCACCTTGAAATCCACCTAATTGATTTCTAGGTGATACGAACCTTAGGTTGGGTACGTTTTCCCAAATAGCTTGAACATCATCCAATTTAAAATTATAGCGACGCCCTTTGGGTAATCCCATATATTCTTTAGTAGTATTTCTTGACCACATGAACATGGTATTGGTCGCAATGTCACCAAAGTCGGCCATAACCCCATTTTGAAAGCCCTTCCCAGCGGCTAAAAGTATTATAAGGATCGATATGCCCCAGAAAACACCAAATGCGGTAAGAACGGTCCTAAACCAGTTACTGGTTAGCACCTCTAATATCTCTTTCCAACGATCTCTATTGAACATCCTTATTTTCTTAGCTATTATTCGTCCTTTAGCGCATCGATAACATGAATATTCGCGGCTCGCCATGCTGGGAAAAAACCAGCCGCAGCACCTGCAAATATCAACATGAATACGGTTGATATGGCCACATTGAAATTGACCGCGGGATTTACAACATAGTCAACCTCGATATAAGGCCCGAAAATTTCCAAAAGTCCCATACTAAAAATCAAACCTGCGAAACCCGATATGGCGGTAACAAAAATTGATTCCTGCAATATCATCCCGACTATGGACCATGGCTTGGCACCTAAAGCCTTGCGAATACCTATTTCCCGTGTACGCTCTTTAACCACTATCAACATTATATTGCTCACTCCGACCACCCCGGCGATAATTGTACAGATGCCTACAAACCAAAAGAATGATTTAATACCGGTCATCAAATTGAAAAAGCGTTTTACTTCTTCCAGTGTATTAAAAACATTTATCGCACTTGGATCATCAGGGGCAACCATATGGGCATCCTGCAAATAACGTTTCATATCATTGGAAAACTTTGTTGATTCAGCAACTGCCTGATCAAAGTTTTCTACAGGCTGCAACGTATAATAGAGATTGTTAACCCTGTCAGAACCATTAAAAACGCGTTGTGCAGTTGACATGGGTATAAAAATACGTTCCTCTTCACGTTCTCCGCCCATATCCCCATAAACCCCGATTACCTTGAACTTAATGCCCGAAATATCCAAATATTCATTCAAGGGATCTTCGTCATTCTTGAAAATTTCCTTTTTGATCGTATTACTGATAACCGCTACTTTTGAGACATTCTCATCGTCCTTGTAATTAATGAACCTACCTTGTGAAATGTACTGGTTTTCAATGAACTGAAATCCTGCGTTTATACCTTGAACACTATAACCCACCGATTCTTTCTTATAATTGACCAAGGCATTCCGCACCCTATACATTGCGGATTTATCTTTTAACTCATCGGAATACCGCGTTTCTATATAATCATAATTCCCATTTCGCATTTGGATAGGTCGACCTGGATTAAGGCCCTTGTGTTCTTTTGTGGTTACCTGGGTCCATACCACAATACGGTTTGAGGCATCTTCCTCAAATTCTTGGGCTATGCCATTTTGCATACCCTGGCCAAAACCCAATAATATAACAAGAATAAAGATACCAGAAGCTACAGATAGGCCCGTAAGAAAGGTCCGCAATTTATTTTTACGGATGGTGTCAAAAATCTCCTGCCATCTTTCGATGTCGAACATAAGGTTGGGTTTGATTGATGATTACTATATATACTACTGTATTACAATAAGACTACCCAGTATAAATTATGTTACAGTTTATCCTCACAAAAAGTGTTAAAACCAAGTCAAAGGTTTAAACTTTCATTTTTTTATAGATGAAGTAAAACAAAGCACCTACGAGAATATAGGGTATTGCCATTAGATAAACGATGCCGTTGTTTATTCCTTCGGCAGAAGAAATATTACCTTCACTTTCCAATACTGCCCTGCACATCGCACATTGTGCCTCGGCCAAATGTGGCAAAAACAGAAACATAAACAAGAAAAATAAGATGCTTTTAGTTTTCATTTAATGTACGTAATACGGTGATATCATCAAGTAAACAACAACGCCCGAAATAGCTACATATAACCAGACCGGAAATGTAAGTTTAGCCAAGGACCGGTGTTCTGCATATTTTTGTAAATAGGCACGGGCATAGGTTCTAAGCACTAATGGAATTACACCTATAGATAGAATGATATGTGTTATCAAAATAAAGTAATACACATATTTTATTATACCTTCACCGCCATAAGTGGTTGAATCAGAGGTCATGTGATAAGCAACATACATAAGTAAAAAAAGTAAAGAAAGACCAATGCAGAAAGTCATTAGACGCTGATGGAGTTCTCGTTTACCATTCTTTATGGCCCAAACAGCAACAACCAATACTACCGCCGTCAACCCATTGATAGAGGCATAAATTGGAGGTAAAAATGTTAAGGGCTCTACGTTCGGGATTTTTACTCCAAACAAGGCAGCAACAACAATCGGAACAACAATAGAGACAATGGCAATTATCCTATTGAATTTTTTCTCTTTCAATTCGGTAGATGCATCCACGCCTTATTATTCTTTCAATAATTTATAAATATCCTCTTTCAAAATAGAAATCTGTTCTGTTTCCCCCTCCAAGTTCTGTCCTTGTTCCTGGGTAATAGTACCTCGATAATAGATTATCGGATTACCAAATTCATCGACCCTGGAACGCAGATAGCCGTTTTTATCTATTAAGGCAAAAAGCCCTGCATGCTCAAAACCACCTGGGGCATTGGGCATTTCGGATACAAAAATATTAAAGCCCCTATTGGCCAAATCGTAGATGGCCTCTTGGTTTCCGGTCATTAAATGCCAATCCAAATTGGTAATACCATGCTTTTCGGCATATTCCTTTAAGACTCTTGGCGTATCATAATCGGGTGTAATAGTAAAGGAAGCCACGCCAAAGTCGCTCGAAGTCTTGAATTCTTCCTGTAAATCAACAAGATTTTTAGTCATTATGGGACAAATTGAAGGGCATGACGTGAAGAAAAATTCAACAACATATACCTTGCCTAAATAATCCCTATCCGTAATGACCAAGCTATCCTGGTTTATGAACTCGAATGAAGGTACCCTGCGCTTTTTACCATTAAGAATAATATAAGCCAATTCGGCATTATTGGTTTTGATATGCATTCGATTATTATCCACAACGGAATCCGATTGAATGCGATCGATAATCTTTGGAATAAAGATTATTCCAAAAACCAGTATTACCAATGAAACCCAAACATATGTATATTTTTTCATTGGTTCTTTCTATTAGCATTGTTTCTTTTCAAAGCCATACGGTACTCCGCCAGAATGATCTTTACGTCATCCTCCATCTTATTGTTCAGTTCTGCCACAGATCTTGTATTGAAGCCATACTTGGTCCCATCATCCTCATCGTTGGTCCTACCTCGCAAATTTCTATCCTTGTCTATTATAAACACATAGGGGGTGGCTAGATTTTCATCGAGGGTCAAATCGGTCTTCAATGTATCGAAAAAATCCTTGATCTGCGTTTCATTTGCATAAACAAAGTTCCATTTGACCATGTTGGTCAAATTACCCAAATCTTCCTTAAGTTCAGCCACCTTTCTTTCATTTCCTTTGGGAACCAACATCACAAACTGAAAATCATTGAATTCATAAAATCGTTTATATATTTTCTGATTCAGATTAAATGCATTCCCCTTTTGGTTTTCCAAATCATTACCCAAAAAGCCTAGGATGGTAATTTTATCCTTTAAGGCAACATTTGCATCTATAGTAGAAATGTCGGACACATTTTCTGTTAGTGTAGGTAATCTTCCAAAGTTATTTATACCTGATGCAAAGAAGAGATAGGCCACAATCGGCAAAATAAAAAGTACAACTAAAACGAATGTCTTTTTCATGGCAGGCGTTGCATATGCATTTTTGAATTGGTTACACTTTTTGCCGAATTGGTTCGAATTGTTATCTAGACTTGATTCGGTTTTCTAGCCTACAAAAATAAAAAAGACGGTGTTCAAACCGTCTTTTTATTCTGTTAATTCTGTCTTAGAAGTTCCAAGTAACAAATCCTTCTTTGAAAACCGTGTAAATATAATTTCCTTCTACCAATAATATAAACGCCAAATAGGCAACCAAGAAAACCGGAGTCCAAACTATGGCCCTTCGCAAAGCATTCTTTTCATCCCTAAGATGCATAAAGTCCCACGCAATATAATAGGCTTTGACCAAGGTCAAAATAATGAAAATCCAATTCAGTGCTTTCATACCCAAGAGCGAAGTCGTGGTCAACATATCAGGTTTGGTAATACCCAGTGCAACCTCGACTGCAGTTACAATTGTCAAAAAGACAAGTACACCCCATATTTTTTGCGTGTTGGACTTGAATTTTAAAAGTCCTCTAAAAATTTCCAACTTGTGTTCGTGTGCCATGCTGTTTTACAATATTAAATAGTCTTCCATTTTTAAAGGAACGACCATGAAATTTATACCAAATAAAAGAACGTGAATACAAATACCCACACTAAATCTACAAAGTGCCAATAGAGCCCTACCTTTTCTACCATTTCATAATGGCCTCTTTTTTCATAGGTCCCCAAGACCACATTGAAGAAAATGATGAGATTTATCATTACCCCCGAGAAAACGTGGAAACCATGGAAACCGGTAATGAAAAAGAAAAAATCGGCAAACAATCTGCTCCCATATTCATTGTGGATAAGGTTCGCCCCTTCAACGACCTGATCTGCACTCTGTATTTTCACCAAAGACTCCTGTCGTGACAATAATTCTTTCTCACCATCAGGATTTATCGTTTCTGTACGTATAAGGATATTCGAATTAGCCTTGAAGCCTTCCATTACCTCATTTAAGGAATAGCTTGGCTGATAACCTTCATCATAAAACCAAACTCCCTCATTCTTATCATGCTTTAACCTTTCACTAGGAATTGTCTTGGAAAATTCTGCCAATGCAGCCCTCTCACCGGTATCTGCTTTTACGAATTGCAAAATTCTACCTCCCTTGGTTTCCAACGCTCCATAATCACCTTTGATGAATGTTGCCCATTCCCAGGCTTGTGAACCAACGAAAATAGCCCCTCCTATTATGGTCAAGAATAAATACCAAATAACACCGTTTTGTTTCATTCTATGGCCAGCATCAACGGCAAGAACCATAGTAACTGATGACATAATCAAAATAAAGGTCATGAATGCTACATAGTACATTGGGTAGTTACCGTGAAAGAAAGGCACGTGCGTAAATACTTCATCCGCTATGGGCCATGTCTCAATAAATTTAAACCTTGAGAAACCATATGCGGCCAAAAACCCAGAAAATGTCAAAGCATCTGACACTAAGAAAAACCACATCATTAATTTGCCGTAGCTTGCACCTAAAGGACGGTTGCCACCACCCCATACGTTCTCTTCAGCGCCCGTTGTTACCGTAGAATCCATAAAATAATTATCGTCTGATTAGAATTTCCACAAATTTACATTTTTTTGCAGGATACAAAAGTCAATTACGAAGAAATCAAAAAATTATTGAAATTTTAGCCCACAAGGATCATAAACAGTATCAAATACACCCATAAAAGGTCTAAGAAATGCCAGAAAGTGGCCCCTAGTGATAATCCTAAATATTCATTGGCGGCGTATTTGCCTTTTAACTGCTTGTAAAGTACAACCAATAAGGAAATTATCCCAGCCACCACATGTACGATATGCACAGCTGCAATCAGAAAAATATAAGACATTTTTATACTACTCGTAGGTCCGGTAAAATAATATCCCTGGGCTACCATTTGGGAGAATCCATTGAATTGTAAACCAATAAAAGCCAGTCCCAGTCCCAAGGTAATCAGCAGCCAGTTCGTACAGGCTTTTTTAGCATCTTTCTGTATCGCCTTTTTAGCCAAAATATAGGTGATACTGCTCAGGACGATTATAGCTGTACTTATGTAAAAAGATGAGGGTAACTCAATTTCACTTAACCAATCTTCCCTTTTACTACTTACGATATAGGCACTGGTCCACCCTGCAAAAGCCATAAGCAGACTTACAATACCGAACCATAGCATCATTTTCTTTGACCTATCATTCTTTTCCTTCCGAGTTCCTTGAGTTAAGTCCATATGTATTTTCGATTCTTATACTTTAAAATCACGAGGCACTTTATACCTCAACCTTAATTGATTCACCTCTTTTGCAGAACTGGTTCCACTTACCTTGTAAATCGCGATTGTAATCACCGGTTAAAAAAGGGTATGACTAAATTTATCCAGCACATACACTATCTGAATTAGAGTAATGTAGCTTACACTTGCCAACATTAATTTTCGTGCTGAAATATTGTCTCTTCGCTCATATAATTTAAAACTAAAGAACAACATCACAGTTCCCAATAGAAAAACAATAACTGCTGCCACAATTGACAATTGTAAGCGTCCTGTAATTCCTAAGACCGGTATTACCGAAATTACTATCATCCAAATAGTATACATTATTATTTGCAAAGCTGTTCCTTTATCTTTTTTACCTGTGGGAAGCATTTTAAAACCCCCTTTTTTATAGTCTTCGTCCAACATCCAAGCCAACGCCCAAAAGTGCGGGAATTGCCAAAAGAACTGTATCATGAACAACGTACCTGGTTCAATACCGAATTCATTCGTTGCAGCGACCCAGCCCAGCATAAAGGGAATTGCCCCTGGTAAAGCTCCCACAAAAACAGAAAGTGGTGTTATTGTTTTCAACGGCGTATATACACTGGTGTAAAGAAAAATCGAAATAGCCCCGAACATTGCCGTTTTAGGATTTAGAAGGTATAATGTAATTACCCCAAGAATGGTTAAGGTTATGGCGATTGCCATAGCCAAATTCACCGACATCCTTCCTGAGGGAATGGGCCTATTTTTGGTACGTTTCATTAACGCATCAAGATCTTTCTCTATTATTTGATTAAAGGCATTGGAAGCCCCGACCATACAATAT
>JAHHKH010000440.1 GCA_018679695.1 Maribacter sp. | reverse complement strand
CTGTGGCTTTCCAATTAAGCGTACGTATATCATCACCGGGAACATATTCCTTGATTTGTTCAAACTCTTGGGTATGGCCAATACGCCTTATTTTCTTAAGTCCAAATTGGGATAGCTTATTACTGATGGCCAAAAAATCGTATTGCTGCATTTGAATAATGCTTGGATAAACCGGGACCATTTGGTCTTTCTGGAAAACAAACCTCCTTTTTACAATCTTCAAGGGGGAAGATGCATAAACGTTCAAGTTCCCGAACACATATTCCCCTCGTTCCACGGGTCTGACTGTATATTTGAACTCCTGTTTGCCATTTTTTGAAAGACTGGCCCTATAATCAAAATCACGTTTTTGAAATTGCTTTGGCAATTCATCGATCAAGGAGATAAATACCCGGAATGGATAGAACGACTGGAATTCAATGCTGATGGGATTAAAATCGCTGTTGGATAATTTTTGGGGCAATACGCGTCTAGCCTTTACACCTTTTGAATCGGCGTATAGTAAATAAGTATCAAACAAAAACAGTCCCAACAGCACAAGCGTCAGCAACCATGCCATGGGATAAAGTAGGGGCACCCAAAAAGACAGTATAAAACAGGCGGAAAGCACCGCGATATACCAAAAAAAGGAGTTGTGTATGTAGAACGATTTTAGGAACTGCATTTGGTTATCGAGGTATTTCAACAGACTCCGTGATCATGTTCACCACACTATCCGTGGTCATCCCTTCCATTTCCCGCTCAGGGGTCAAAATCACCCTGTGGTTCAATACAGGGACCAAGACTTTTTTTACATCTTCAGGAGTCACAAAATCCCGCCCATGTATGGCAGCGAAAGCCTTTGCGGCGTTAAGTGTGGCAATTGATGCCCTCGGGGAGCCCCCCAAATACAAATGCGGATGGTTTCTCGTTTTGGTAATGATATCAGCGATGTATTTAATAATTTTTTCTTCGACCAGCACTTCCTGGATCTTCGATTTAAAATCGGCCAGTTGCTTGGGTGTCAGAACCCCTGAAATAAGCTCTTGGGGTTGTT
This sequence comes from Maribacter sp., assembly GCA_018679695.1. Lineage (GTDB taxonomy): Bacteria > Bacteroidota > Bacteroidia > Flavobacteriales > Flavobacteriaceae > Maribacter_A. Next base: position 17,278 of record JAHHKH010000440.1, on the reverse strand, counting down.
CACCTTTGCGTTCATGATGCGTTTGAATGATCTTTACTTCTTCTTCTATGGAGGGGTAATCGACTTTGATCTTAAAAATGAATCGGTCTAATTGCGCCTCAGGTAGCGCATAGGTACCTTCTTGTTCAATGGGATTTTGCGTGGCCAAAACCATAAATGGGGTATCCATGGCATAGGTGGTGCCATCCATGGTTACCTGCCGTTCTTCCATAGTCTCGAACATGGCGGCCTGGGTTTTTGCCGGGGCGCGATTGATCTCATCGATAAGAATAATGTTCGAGAAAATAGGCCCTTTTTTAAACTCGAATTCTGAGGTTTTTACATTGAAAATAGATGTTCCCAAAATGTCACTGGGCATTAGATCCGGGGTAAACTGTATTCGACTGAAATTGGTTTTCAAGGTTTTGGCAAACAACTTTGCGGTAATGGTTTTGGCGATACCGGGAACGCCTTCAATCAGCACATGACCATCAACCAAAAGGGATACGATTAGGAGTTCAATGAAATTTTCTTGCCCAATAATGACCTTTGCCAGTTCGGCCTTGATATTGGTCACCGCCTTTTTTAAATCCTCAAGGGGAATCCTATTATCAAAATTAAGGTCGTTGGTGCTTTGCTCGTTATTATCCATGCGCTTTCATTTTAAATTTTTCAATTAGGGAATTCAATTTTTTAAGATCGCTATTGGTGATTACCGATCGTATTTTCAATTTTTCCATGAAATGGAAAAAATCCTTTATCTCATCAAGGGAATGGTTGGTTCGGGCCGCAAGGTTGCGAAAGAATTCATCGTCCTGGTTTAAGGTGCCCAGATGAAAATGGGAGCGTATATATTCCAAAAAATAATCGATTTTATGGTCTGTTATTGATTTTTGCTCGCCTTTTTCAAAATACATATCGGCTATGGTTCTTGTAAAGGCTAGTGTCTGGTTTTTTAAAGGAACTACCACGGGAATCGCCCTTTGTTTTCGTTTTCCCTCGAAAAACACATAGAACAGTACCCCGATCAATGCAATATAATAGGCCCATTTAAATTCCTTGGTATTCAGAAAGATATACATGGGCGAGGTATAAAACGATTTTCCCGATTTATAATGATTATCCATGTAAATGGGTTTACTGCCGTCGATATATGAAAGCAAACCGGCCGTATAGTCCTTATTGTTGCCTTCCAATATGAAATAGTTGGTAAATGCCTTGGGAAAGACACTGAGTATGATCTGACCTTTGCCAAAGGGTAGCTTTATGATATTGAGGTTGTTATGCTGTGTCGAACCACCTTCCGATACATAATCAACTTGCCCAATGCCCCTCGCCTGTAGCGTATCGACCTCATTGAAATAAGTCGCATAATTGTCCTTACTGAAATTATAGGATTTGTCACTTTTGAAATGAGGGTGCAAGAGTCGATGTACCTGCTTTTGGTCTTCCCCAAAATCGGCATACAGGCCTACCGTTTGAAAATGTATCGTATCTTTCAATTCTTGCTCATAGTGACCTGAGGCGATAAACAGGGTATTTCCCTTCGCCGTCCAATCCAAAAGTTTGGTTAATTCCGATTCTCCGAATGAAACATTGTTGTTCACAAAAAAATAGGTACCCCTGGCGGTGGAATCGGACTGAAGAAATTCAAATGGGGGTTTGTGGATTTGCCTTAAATTATCACCAAACTTTTTTTCCATTAAATCATTTAGGATATAGGTGCCATAGGGAATTTTGTGTTGTGCCACATAAGAGGGAAACCAGTTTATTTCCTTGGGTTTGCTATATTGAAAGAGCATAAGTATTACCATGGTGACCAAGGCGATAATAATATATACAGCGCCTTTTTTAATCATGGTTTTCCAGTATTTCTTTGAGTGTAGCAAAGGTATTTTCGGCCCTGCGATAATTGGTTTCGCTAATCGGGAAATCACCATACCATATATAATCGTATAATCTCGTAATATGACCAAAAGGCACCTTTAGTGATTTCTTTTTCAATTCATTGCTATAGTCATCATTGGTTTTTTGAATTTCCCAGTCGATAAGGCCTTTCTCGCTCATTTGCCTTAGGATCAGCAAGTAATAATAACGTATGGCCAATCTATAATTCTTTTCCTTTAGGGCATTTTGAATAAGCTCGTTGATATCCTCATGTTTGATGATATGCTCTTCTTCTGATAGTGTAGCAACGGCTTCATTTTCTTTGGTATGCAATAGCGCACTTGAATTTACTTTCAAGAAGAACTTTATAAAGAGAAATAGAAGAATGCCAATTAGTATATAAGGGATTAACCGAAAGAAAATCGATAAATAGCCTGTAGCCTTTTCTACTCCAAACAACCACTCAAAGAATTGCAGCAATAGGTTCCCTAGCCAAGTCTTGAAATTTTCCCACCAGGTAAGTTCCGCCTCGACTATTTCATAATCGAACTTTGGATCTTCCTTATAGATTAGCACATCTTCCTCCGAAATCTGTTGCAAATGCAATTCGCTATTATCATATTGAACCGGTGTGGAATCTTGCTGTGCCTTTAAACCGCAAATCGAAATTCCAGTAAACAGTATGATAAAAAGCCTTTTGACCATATTAATTCCCCGGGGTTTTTCCTATGCTTTGGATACGTTCAAAAGTACCCGTGAAGTTTTTCTTTTCGTTGAGATTAAAATAAATAAGGGCCCCTGCGATGATGGTTATCAGATTCAATAATACTTGTGCCACTGTTCCGATCATGTTCAGTATCATGTAAATGGGATCAACGAAACTGTCTGTCATAGATGTAGCATCCATCTCGCCCGAAAAAATACCCATTTTCGCATATTGGTATATTACCGCAGGCAGACTGAAGGCATAGCCGGCGATGGTCACGATAATTCCGACCACAAAAAGGGTCGCAAAGGTTATCCACCATTCATCCTTGACCAGGGTAAATCCATAACTATATGAATCGCCCACACTTTTCTGGGCAAATACCATGATACTAAAGGATAAGGAAAGGGGAACGGCCAAATAAATACCGGGTAAAATACAGAACATTAATCCGATGAAAACCGAAAGTACCACCAAAATGCCGAGTCCGATAAAACTCCATAATGAGCTATAAACCTCTTTTTTAATTTCGTTGAAATCAATAATTCCTGCGTGTATAGAATACGATTTAATATAGTGTAAAACGGTCGATTGTGATGTCGCATATACCAAGATCAAAGCCACAAAAAAGACCAGAATGCCGAAAAATAGGCTAACTCCGCTAAATATCCCATTGGAACTTTGGGTGTTGAAATCAAGAAATGAACTGAATGCACTTAGGTAAAAAACCATGGATATCAACATAACCACTAAATAGGGACCTACAATTTTAAAATAGGTCGATACAAAAGGTTTGAATTGCGTCCGTAAAAAGGCAAAGGTGTCCGACAATATTTCCCCTAATTCCCGCTGTTTTTTAAACTCAATGAATCTGGTCATTTCGGTTGTTTTTTAAATGTAGTTGATATGGGTATATAACGTAATAAAATAGGATTAGTACCAAGGATCCTGTAATTATCAAAATGGCTAACCAATCTGGCATTTCGGTATGTCGTGTTACAAAACCTTCAAGGAATCCTGCTATGATAAAGAAAGGCAGTGTACTCAGCATTATCTTGAGTCCGTTTTTGACCCCTTTTTTGAAGGACTCCAAGCGGGTAAAGGTACCCGGGAAAAGCATACCGTTGGCTAAGACCAGACCAGCACAACCGGCAATGATAATGACCGAAATCTCTATGGTACCATGGATCCAAATGGTACGCGCAGATTCCCAAAGCAAACCTTTCTCATAAAAGAAATATTGAAAACTACCGAGCATGATCCCATTTTGCATCATGATCCATAGGGTACCAATTCCGAGAAGTATCCCATATCCGAAGGCCATCATTGCGACGCGTATATTATTGATTGTGATACCCATGAACATGTTAAATTCGCCCATCTGCTTGTAAACGGCCATAGGATCCCCTTTTTCAATATTTTCCATGGTCATGTTCACATAACCGTCACCAAGGATCGACCGTACAAAATCCCCTTCGTTGGCTGCTGAAAATGCCCCGACCAAAACAAAGAATGAAAAGACCAAGAAAGCGATCAGCAGCTCCCTTTGATGATAAAAGAATAGGGTAGGGAACTCGGTTTTCCAGAATTCGAGTATTCGGTTCTTGGGTTCCTTTTTGGTTTTATAGATCTTTTGATGGGCTTGTGACGCAATGGAATTCAGATAGTATTCGGTATTGCTGCCCGCATAAAATGTCTTGGCATAGCTGAGGTTGTCCGTTATTTCAATGTAAAGGTCAGACAATACATCAGGCTCAATCTTCGTTTTGTTTGACAGTGCGTTTTCAAAAGTTACCCATTTGTCTTTATTTTGCTTTACAAAGGCGGCCTCACGCATTGATTACTGGGTTTATACCCAAAGAAACTAAAATATGGAACAATTTCAAATAGAAACCGCCCAAAATATAAGCATTAGCCAAAATACCGCGCATCTTGGAGATCGCATGCTGGCTTACCTTATCGATAGTTTTGTAATTGGTGCCTATACCATTTTGGTCGTTTGGATGTTGTTGGCATTGGAAATCGATTTCGGGGATTTGTGGGCCCTTTATCTCCTCTTAAGCCTGCCTGCATTTTTGTATTATGTTTTGCTGGAAACCTTTATGGACGGCAAAACCATTGGAAAGGGACTGATGCATATTCGTGTGGTCAAGCTCGATGGTTCCAAACCAGGATTTTCAAGTTATTTTATACGTTGGATCTTACGGATTATCGATGTGGTGCTTACTTTCGGTGGATTGGCGGTATTAACGATTTTGATTCGTGGAAACGGTCAGCGTATCGGTGATATTGCAGCGGGTACGACCGTTATCAGCGAAAAGAAAAAGGTAAGTTTGAAAGACACACTTCTCCGGGACCTACCTGAGGATTATGTACCACAATATGCCCAGGTAACGGTCTTTGAAGACCGTGAAATGCAGACAATCAAGGAATTGTATGATCAGGCAAGACGAAATGGCAATCATCAAATAATCCTTTCTTTGAGTAATAGAATAAAGGAAGTGACCCAAATTTCAACGGATACAAAACCGTTTGAGTTTGTTGACAAGATCATCAAGGATTATAGTTATTACACCCAACAATTCTAATATATGTTTTATTTAACCATCGATATTTTAGGGACCATTGCCTTTGCCATATCCGGTGTACTGGTCGCTATGGAAAAGAAACTTGATTTGTTCGGAGTACTTATTATCGCCTTTGTTACGGCAATAGGTGGAGGAACACTTCGTGATATGCTTATTGGCAATACACCGGTGGTCTGGATGCGTGAATCGGTTTATATTTTCACCATATTGGGAACCGTAATTTTCGCGATTGTTTTTTCAAACCAACTCAAATATTTGCGAAAAACTTTGTTCCTATTCGATACCATCGGGATTGGATTATTCACGATGGTGGGTATTGAGAAAGGGATTTCGGCCGAACTAATGCCGGTTATGTGTATCATCCTAGGAACGATTACAGCTTCATTTGGTGGTGTGATCCGCGATATTCTGTGCAATGAGATTCCGGTAATTTTCCATAAGGAAATCTATGCTACAGCTTGTATTTTAGGCGGATTGTCTTATTTTCTTTTGATTCAACTTCCTATTGATGGTACCTATGCCTACATCGCGGCAATATTGATTATCATATTGATCAGGATCCTAGCCGTCAAGTTTCATATTGTTTTACCGAATATTTATAAATCTCCAAGTATTTAATACTGTTTGATTAATGCGCGATTTCGAGGATTTAAGGTACAACTGTTGATTATTTAACTATTTCAGCCTTGAGAATGTAGATATTTTGTGATGGCCAGTCGCCCTTTCCAACAGGTTGCACGTTGATCTTGTCAACCACCTCCATACCGTCAATAACCTTACCGAACGGGGTATATTCCCCGTCTAAGTGATACGAACCAGGTTTGGTGACCACAATGAAAAATTCATAGGGAGAGGCCAGCATATGTGGATTGTTCACCTCGCTACTTGGCATCGAAATCGTACCGCGATGATGCTTGTATCCCTTTTTGGCATCGGGAGGTAAAAGATATCGACCAATGGTCCTGCGTTTATTTGCTGTTTCTTTATCGTCCGAATTTCCACCTTGGATTATAAAATTCTTGACCACACGATGAAATTGGGTATTGTCAAAATAGCCTTTTGAGGTAAGATATATGAAATTCGCCTTGTGGTAGGGTACATTATCATATAATTGTACCGTGAAACTACCCATGGTGGTGGTTATCTTGACCGTGTCATCCTTTAAGGTCTTATTGTAATTAAAAAAGAAATCTATGGCATTGTCCTCAGTCAAAATAAAAGGTTCTTCTTCCTCTTCCTGAACTTCATTTTTGGCTACCTCAAGGGTATCTTTTTGTTCTTCTGTTTTTGGTACGGTGCTTTCTTTTTGCTTGGATTCTCCCTTACATGAAGCTAAAAATAATAGTAGTAATATTGTAGTGTACTTGAATTTTTTGATTACCATGAATTTTGATGATTTTGCCATACGGAGTTCAAAAATAAAAAATCTGCCATTACCTGGACCTTCTTCCCATTATAAAATGGCTCCTTTAATTCGAATTAAAGAACTTGAAGCTGGTAGGATAAAGAAAAAGAATCCGAAAAAGGCCGGAGTATTGGCCCTTTTTTATCCGAACAAAACGCGATCGACGAATTTACTTTTAATATTGCGCAAGAAATACAACGGGGTTCACTCCAACCAGATAGGATTTCCTGGCGGCAAGTTGGAAAAAGAAGACCTGAATATTATGCACACCGCTTTGCGGGAAACCCACGAAGAAGTTGGGGTCTCCCCCAATCAGGTATCTATTATAAAGTCTTTGAGTGAAGTGTATATACCCCCCAGTAACTTTGAAGTGCAACCATTCATAGGCTTGTATGAAAATCCAAAGCCCTTTATACTTCAAGAATCGGAAGTAGAGTCCATAGTGGAGGTACCCTTGGTTGACTTTATGGATGATAGAAAGATCTTTACACAGAAATTATCCACTTCTTATGCGAAGAACATTGATGTACCAGCCTTTAAACTAAAAGGTTACGTCGTTTGGGGAGCAACGGCCATGATGCTCAGCGAAATCAAGGAACTCTTAAAACAGGTTTTATAAGGCTTATTTTGTAGATTTGCCGCTATGGGTATATTTAAGGAAAATCCATTTGGTCATATACTTTTTCTGAAAAAGTGGCTTATTCGCATTATGGGTGTTATTACCCATCAGCGCTATAAAGGCTTCAATACCTTGGAAATAGAAGGCTCCGATATTATCAGGAACCTACCCGATAGCAACGTTCTTTTTGTGAGCAACCATCAGACCTATTTTGCCGATGTGGTGGCTATGTTCCATGTTTTCAATGCCAGTTTAAGTGGCAGGGATGATTCTATTAAGAATGTAGGTTATCTTTGGAATCCAAAATTGAATGTATATTATGTGGCTGCCGCCGAGACCATGAAGAAAAGTCTTTTGACCAAGGTTTTTGCCTATGCAGGTTCTATCAGCGTAGAACGTACCTGGCGGTCTGAAGGTCAAGATGTGAAGCGACAAGTGAAAATGAGCGATATTTCCAATATCGGAAAAGCACTGAACGATGGCTGGGTGATTACTTTTCCACAAGGCACGACTACCCCATGGAAACCGCTTCGCAAAGGTACCGCCCATATTATCAAAAAATACAGACCCGTGGTAGTACCAGTCGTTATCGATGGTTTTCGTCGCTCATTTGACAAGAAGGGTCTACGTATCAAGAAAAAAGGGATTTTGCAACATATGAATATCAAAGAGCCTTTGGATATTGATTATGAGAATGAATCATTCGAAGCTATCATCGAAAAGCTGGAATATGCCATTGAACAGCACCCTTCATTTTTAAAGGTGATTCCCAAAGAAGAACTTCTTGCTTACGAGGAGGAAAACAAACAACGTAAATGGAAGACCGATAAGCCCAAGAAAGCCAAGATTAAAAAGGCCTAAACTTCCAATTGTTTAAGTTCGTTGTAATTTCTTTTTAGTTTGCGCAGTAACAATCCGTATAATAAGAAATAGATTCCTGCCATCACTGCTGTTAAAACCACACCCATTACAGCCATTCCTATCATTATACTTATTTTGATTTTTTCGGCTGAAATACTTTTCGCTTTATCTTGCAACTGGCTAAAGCTTGAGAAAATATCATCATCAAAATAGACTCCGATAATCATCATTACAACGATGACCATTATCATAGATAGGGAATAAATGATATAGTGTTTTACCGTGGTTCTGGTCCTGATGATCTTTCGCATCAGATTTTTGGAACTATCCAAAACCGAAATCTCCTTATAACGACGATAAAATTGTAGAATAAAGTAGAAGGCCACCCCGTAGGTAAAAATGGTCAATCCTATAATATAATTGTGGAGCCCTAATTTGTCATAGATTTCCATATTGTCCTGGAATGAGGGGATTAGATATAATAAATGGGGAACCGTGAATTCCAGAATACTGATAATCAATATCCATTTTACGATAGAGGAAGATTTCTTCCAGAGCATATTATGAATTTCCTCATAAGACAATTTCGGAAGATGCTCTTCCTTTTTTTGCCAGTCCTTCTTTAGTAATTCCAGTTCATCAATCATATCGTCAAGGGTTCAATATGGTTCTTAATTTATTTTTTATTCGGTTCATTTTAACCCTGGCATTCACTTCTGTAATACCCAGTGTTTCTGCAATTTCCCGATAGTCTTTATCTTCCAAATAGAGAAAAACCAAAGCTTTCTCTATATCGCCCAATTGCTTCACAGCCTTGTACATGAGTTGTAATTGCTGTTCTTCCAATGGATCATATTCATCAGCTTTTATTTTAAAAATAACCGATTCATAGTCTTGGGTCTGAATTCTTTTTTTCGATTTTCGATATAGCGTTATAGCCGTATTTAGTGCGACCCTGTACATCCAAGTACTGAATTTTGATTCCCCTCGAAATTTTGGGTACGCTTTCCATAACTGTATGGTTATTTCCTGGAACAGGTCTTTGTGCGAATCCCTGTCATTGGTGTACAACGTACAGACTTTATGAACAATATTCTGATTGTTCTCCAACTCCGTCACAAATTGATGCTCCAGCTTTTTGTTCACACTTAGGTTGGTGGGTTGTTAATGGGTTAGTAGTAAGTTTAAATGGATTGTTACATTTTTATTGAACATATACAGAACAAAATTCAAGAGTCAAGTCGAAGGTCAATAGTTAAAAGGCTGAACTCAAAGGTGATCAACTATGTGAACCCGGACTCCTGTATTGGTCCTTGAATTTAATTCCTGTAATCAAGTGCAGGCTTCCTGTCTCCCAATAGGGGAATGTATTTGAAATCGGCCCCTCTGCGTTCTAAGAACTCCGCTTTGGCCTTTTTGACCAAATCGGGATCCTGAAAAAGATTTATGGCTGTGAGCGCCAAGGTTTTTGCGGCTATCATCATTCCTTTGTTCCCAATAGAGGTACCACCGGCAGCGACTGCTTGCCAACTATGTGCAGAAGTTCCAGGAACCCATGTAGCTGTTCCAAAACCGACAGTAGGAACCACAAAACTCACATCACCAACATCCGTTGACCCATAAGCTCTTGCAGTTTCTTTATAAGGTTGTACGTTTTTTGCCTTTTCCAAGTCTGCGCTTTCTTGCCCCAAGCTAATTGCAATTTTGTCTGCAAAGGACTTTTCTTCTGCGGTATATTCAATTCCGCCAACTTGTGTTAAATTGTCGTGAACAACTTTTTGTAAGGTTAGATTTGGTAGCAGTTCGTATACGCCATTTACGATTTCATAGTCCATTGTAGTCCCAGTGCCCAGCGCCGCACCTTCTGCAGCTTTAACGATACGCTCAAAAATACTTTTCACTACATCTCGACGGTTGTGGCGTGCATAATAGTAGACTTCTGCAAAATCAGGAACAACGTTTGGTGCCTTTCCGCCATCTGTGATTACGTAATGAATACGTGTTTCCTGGGGAATATGCTCACGCATTAAATTGATCATATTGTTCATTGCTTCAATCCCATCTAATGAAGAACGTCCTCTTTCAGGAGCTCCTGCAGCATGTGCTGAAACTCCATAAAAACGAAACTTCGCTGAAATATTTGACAAAGCCGCGGCCGCACTGGCTGCGTTCTGTGAGCTGGGATGCCAGTGTAAGGCGACATCAACATCATCAAAGAGTCCTTCTCGTGACATATAAACCTTAGCGCCACCACCTTCTTCTGCGGGAGTACCATAAAAACGTATGGTACCTTTGATGTTATTGCTTGTCATCCATTCTTTGGCCGCAATGGCGGCTGCTGTGGATGCTGTTCCGAACAAATGGTGACCACAGGCATGACCAGCGGCCTTTCCTGCCGTCCTTTTCTCAGGAACTGCTTCTTGCGATAGGCCCGGTAAGGCATCATACTCTCCCATAATACCAATAACTGGGCTGCCACTACCATATTCGGCGATAAATGCTGTTGGAATGCCCGCCACTCCTTTTTTAATAGTAAACCCGGCATCGCTTAATGTTTTTTGTAATAAAGCGGCACTTTTTTCTTCTTGGTATCCCATTTCGGCCAATTTCCATATGGTTTGGGCTATTTCACCATAGGATTCACTTTGGGCGTCCAAGTTTTTTAAAACGCCATCCAACTTGTTTTGGGCTGATGAAGTAAAGACGACCATGGTGGCCAGAGCACTTACTGCAATTGATTTTTTTAAGGTTGCTGCGATATTCATGTAACGAGTTTGATTTTTAATTCAATTAAAACGACTAAATATACTAAAATAGACCTATAAAGGACGTTATTTCCTTGGATGATATTTATTCATTACATCGGCCAAATGTGAACGGTCTACATGCATATACACCTCGGTGGTGGTAATGCTTTCATGGCCCAGCATTTGCTGAATGGCCCTAAGATCGGCACCGTTTTGCAATAAGTGAGTGGCAAAGGAGTGCCGAAATGTATGTGGACTTATATTTTTACCCAAATCTATTTTTAATGCCAATTGTTTGATAATCGTAAAAATCATCGCACGTGAAAGTTGTTTACCTCGCCTATTGAGGAAAAGAATATCATCAAAACCCTTTTGAATGCGTTGGTGCACCCGTATTTCTTTCCTGTAAATAGTTATGTATTTTTTATTGAAATCACTGATGGGAACAAAACGCTGTTTGTCCCCCTTCCCGGTTACTTTTATAAAATCCTCCTCAAAGAACAGGTCCGATATTTTTATATTAATGAGTTCCGAAACGCGCAGACCACAGCCATATAAGGTCTCTAACATGGCCCGGTTGCGCTCACCCTCGGGTTTTGATAGGTCAATCGCCCCTATAAGTTGATTTATTTCATCAAGTGATAAGGTGTCAGGCAATTTTCTCCCGATTTTGGGCGATTCCAATAAATCCATGGGATTGTCCATACGGTAGTCCTCAAAATTCAAATAATTGAAAAAACTTTTCAGTCCAGAGATAATGCGAGCCTGTGATCTTGGGTTAACGGTTTTGGCAATGTCATAGATAAATCGTTGCACCGTTTCCTGGCCAATGGTTATCGGGTCTATTGCAATATTGTTTTCCTCAAGAAAGCGGATCAGCTTCTCAACATCCCAGCTGTAGTTTTTGATCGAATTCTCCGATAAGCCACGTTCAATCTTAAGATAATGCCCATAATCTTGGATGGCTTGCTTCCATTTCATGCCACAAAGATTGGGTATTTATCGATGAAATGCATGTTTAGACCACAAAAATCATCCCTTTGCAACATATTCTTACCAATTCACAACGAAAATTCGTAGGTTATTTTAACACGACATAAGTTTGCCCCGAAATAATTAAACTTAAAATTATGAAAAAAGTAGTATTAGTAGCAGCACTTGCATTAGTAGGATTAACTGTTAGTGCACAAGATGGATTAAAGCTTGGTGCGAACTTAGGTCTGCCAGTTGGTGATGCTGGTGACGTTTCTGGCTTCAGTATAGGTTTGGATGCACAGTATATGTTCGAAACGGCTGGGGAATTCGATTTGGGTGTTGCCGCTGGCTTTACCAATGCCTTTGGTAAAACAATAGGCGATGGCAATTTCTCAGTGGAAGTTGATGATGTTCAATTTTTACCTCTTGCCGGTGTTGCCAGATTCAGTGCATCCGAAGAAATATCTGTCGGCGTGGACTTAGGGTATGCCCTTGGAATTAGTGATGGCAACGATGGTGGCTTTTATTACAGACCTACCGTAGGTTATGCCGTAAGCGACAATATTGAGATCAACGCCTCCTATACTGGTATTAGCTTGGATGGTGGTACATGGTCAACTATAAATTTAGGAGTGTTATTTGGCCTATAATACTAGGGATATTATATTAATTAAAGCGAAAACAAAAATTGTTTTCGCTTTTTTTATTGCTCATTTTTACTCTTTTTCAGGTTTAGGCATTGTATTTGTTTAAGGTTTAAACAATCGATATATTTAATGAATTAAACTAAACACAACTATGAAAAAAATACTTTTACTTTCGGTCATTACACTTTTCTCGCTGCAACTTTCACAAGCCCAAAGTTTGCCAAAATTTGGCATAACCGGCGGACTCTTGAATACCAATGTTGATTTTAAAACGGGCAACTCCTTACTGAACCTTGTTGGTGTCAATAATTTTGCAAAAATCAACAGTACCGGTTTTTATATCGGGGGATTGGTTGATATTGGGGTAATTGGTGACTTTCATATTCAACCCGAGCTTTTATACGGGAGTGCAGAGGATCTATCTTTTTTCTATTTGCCGGTTATGGCCAAATATTATGTGGCTGATAAATTTCACCTTCAGGCAGGGCCACAATTAACTTTCTCTTCCAATATAGACGATATTAAAAGGGCAATTCGCGATACAGAGGAACTTCTTGGGACCAATGGAAATGTTGACGATGTACTGGATACTTTTGGAATTGATATAAGCCTTGGTGCAGGTTTTGATATCACGGATAATCTTACACTACAGGCAAGGTATTCGTTTGGATTGACCGATATATATTCTGGTCCGGTTGGAGGTGTATTGGATATTAAAAACGATACTTTCCAAGTCGGGATCGCTTATATGTTTTAGAAATTATTTATGTAAGAATATAATAACAGCCCAATTTTGGGCTGTTTTTTTATATAGTTCCCAAAGGGATGGTCGTAATTTTAGGTAAAAACAATAAAATTCAGCACTCTACCACCATTTTTGCCTGTTTTACAACAAAAATGATCGATGATTGGAATAAGCATTTAGATTTGTAGGTATAACCTAAATTCTTAAACCAATGAAGAAGTACGTTCTAGTCCTGTTATTTGCAACTTTTGCCACAGGGTTACACGCCCAGGAAGGCTTTAAAATAGGATTTCATGGGGGTTTGCCCATTAATGACTTCAATGATGCCGTAAGTTTGAGCCTTGGTTTGGACGCCGGCTATATGTTTGCATTGGGTGAAGTTGTTGATATTGGGGTAAGCACAGGATTTATCAATGGTTTTGCCGAAACCTTTGATTCGGACGAAATTGTTGCCGACCTACCTAATATGCAATTTTTGCCATTGGCTGCCTCGGTACGCATATGGCCATCGAATTCACTTTCATTTGGTGTAGATGCCGGTCAAGCTTTGGGAATTAACGATGGTAACGATGGCGGATTTTATTATAGACCGATGTTGGGTTACCTAATGGGTGCCTTTACCGAAGTAAACCTCTCCTATACAACGATCAATATGGATAATGACCTTTCGTGGAATTCGGTGAATTTGGGATTACTTTTTACGATTCCAAACAAGAAAAGATTATAGTTCAGTAAAAGATAATTCAAACAACCCTCGGGGAAGTATTTTGCTTCCCTTTTTTTATGGGGAACAATTCGCTACTTTTATCGAAAGAATCCCAGATGGGGCATCGATTATTAATAAGCCGAAGTATCGATGGTTTATATCATAGTTGATGAAGGAATTATAAGCATGCGTATGAAAGTTTTGATTATCAACGGACCCAATTTGAACCTTCTGGGCAAAAGGGAACCCGATGTCTACGGGAGTACCACTTTTGATGCATATTTTGGACAATTGCAGACCAAATTCGAAAATGTTGAACTCGAATATTACCAATCGAATATTGAAGGGGAGCTCATTGATAAGCTGCAAGAGGTAGGTTTTTCATACGACGGTATTATTCTGAATGCCGGCGCATACACACATACTTCAATCGGAATTGGCGATGCCATAAGGGCCATTACCACGCCTGTTGTCGAGGTTCATATTTCGAATACGTTCAGTAGGGAGGATTTTAGGCACGTTTCGCATATTTCACCTGCGGCCAAAGGGGTTATCTTGGGTTTTGGCCTGCAAAGTTATGATCTGGCAATCCAGAGTTTTATTTAAGATCAAAATAGTGATCCTTACTTTGGAGTGGTTATAGGCCGATTAGTAAGTATATAGATGTATTTTATAACTTTATAAACAAAGTTTTTTTATAGAGCAAATACAGTACTAAAATGAATCTATCCACAGAAGCTCAAATAATTTATTCCCGGGTTATTGCTGATTCTACCAAGTTGGGCGATTTGAAGAAAATAGCTAAAGAAATAAAGGTAGATCATGAATTGGCCATGGAACTGTGGTCAACTGGTGATTATTTCCCGAGACTATTGGCTACCTTGATATTGGATAAAAAATTGCTTTCGCAAGATTTAATCAATGTGATGGACAAGGACATGCAAATTCACACATTGGAGGAGCGAAATCATATAATGGAATGGTTAATGGCAAATCAGCTAACCAAGCGTAAAAAGACAATTGCAATGATCCAATCTTGGGAAAATAGTCCGTCTTCAGTTCAAAGGCGCACTTTTTGGTACTACCAAGCGCGATTAAGATGGACAGGACAGACACCCCCTGATAATACGCCCCACTTACTTTCAACTATAGAATCCAGAATTGCCCAAGAAGCACCCGAAGTTCAATGGGCCATGAACTTCACTGCGGGTTGGATTGGCGTGTATGATAAAGTATATCGAAAGCGTTGTAGAAAAATTGGTGAGAATTCCGGGTTGTATAAAAATGAAGTAGTGGCAAAAGGTTGTACGCCAAGTTATTTGCCAGCGTTCATCGAGATTGAAGTCAATAAAAGGAAAGATAAATAGTCCAATTTATACAATGATGACAAGCAGCATCAAAACGACTGCTTAGGCGAGAACTTCCTACCCAAAACAATAAAATTAAATGACACTTGAGGATTTAGGATATACTGCTCAATGGGAGAATTACCGAAAAGAACAAAAACTTGATTCATTCGGAGTAGGGAGGGTAATAGCGGAACATAAGGAAAGATATGTTGTAAAAACGGCTGAAAAGGAATATGATGCCGAAATAATAGGGCACTTGCGTTTTTCGGCACGCACCAGGTCCGATTTTCCCGCGGTTGGCGACTGGGTTGCAATTTCTGAATATGATGACCACAAAGTGTTGATCCATTCGGTCTTTCCACGAAAAACCATTATCGAAAGGGAAGCAGTAAGCAAGCAAGGCGAGAAACAGATCATTTCGACCAATATTGATTATGCCTTTATCGTACAAGCAGTTGACAGGGATTTTAACATCAATAGATTGGAAAGATACATGACCATCTGTAATACGTCCAAGGTTCAGCCAATTATCGTTCTGAATAAAATCGATTTGATAACCGATACGGCATTGGTAAAGTTGATTACCACAGTCCAAGAAAGGATAAAACAAGTACTAATAATTGCCGTTAGCAATGAGACACAAAAGGGAATTGAAAGACTGAAAGAATTCATTGAAAAAGGCAAGACCTACTGCTTGCTGGGATCCTCAGGAGTGGGTAAGTCCACGCTTTTGAATAACCTTTCGGGGGAACAAGTGATGAAAACAAATACGATAAGTACAAGTACCAATAAAGGACGACACATCACAAGCCACCGGGAGTTATTGGTCCTTGAAAGAGGCGGAATCCTTATCGACAATCCAGGAATGCGGGAAGTTGGGATTGCAGATGCTGACAGCGGATTGAAAATTACATTTGAAACAATTGAGGCAATCTCTGAAAATTGCAAATTCAAGGACTGCACACATACTTCCGAAATCGGCTGTGCGGTCATAGCTGCCGTTGAAAGTGGGGAATTGAATCAGTCGTCTTATGGGAATTACTTGAAGATGGAAAGGGAAAAGGAATATTTTGAATCGACCATTGCTGAAAAGCGTAAGAAGGACAAGGATTTTGGTAAAATGGTCAAGCAGGTTAAAAAAGATAGAAAATCAAATAAGTATTAAGCAGAGCAATATCCGATGCCCTTTGCTTTAGGTCTTCTTATCAATGAATAGTAATGGAATCTAAAAAAGGCCGCCATTTGGCGACCTTTTTTTGTGAATTTATCATTTTTAATTTCCGCAATCAGTAGTTACCGAATATTGGGGGGCCATATTAGAACTTGTTATTATACTTTCAATGTAGATCGGATCGTCTACCTCTATGCAGGGTTCCCAGTTAGGGTTACTTGGAAATAGTGGAAAAGAATTTTCCAATCTTAATTCCGTTAACTGTTGATTTGCCCCATTTTTTAGGTTTATGGTACCTAGACCGACTGTGAACATTGTACCAATTTCCACGGAAATGAGTTTGCTATTTGCCGTTAAATCCAAATAATCCAAAGGACCGTTAGCGGTTTGTGGACTATAAATGGTCACTTTCTCCACTGAGGTTGCGGAATTGAGCGTTGCATTCAGATTATCGAATTCCGCATTGTAGATGTTCAGGGTTTTCAGGGTGGTCACACCAGAGAGGTCTAAATTGCCCATCCTGTTTTCACATGGGCCAAAAAACAAATTACCCCGGATATCAAGTGACTCGATATTGGTTTGGCTCAAATCAAGATTATCAACAAAACTGCAGATTATTATCAATTTAGTCAAATTCGAATTTTGGGAAAGGTCAAGGGCCTCACCAGTGAAATTCCCATTCCATATACTAAGTTGTTCAAGAGCAATAAATGCCTCAATACCGGTAAAATCGGTTATAACATAGTTATCTGTAAAACCAGATATGCTGGGAAGTGATAACTCGGTAATGGTATTAATGGCACTGGTTAGGACGTAGTCATCCAAAATGTAATCATACTCCTGATCGATGAGCATTTGCTCAAAATCATCATCCGGCACATAGGTATAAACAC
>JAHHKH010000428.1 GCA_018679695.1 Maribacter sp. | reverse complement strand
GCAGTGCAAATTTTATTTGATATGCTTTTTTTAAATATACGCCAACAAAAGCGACGAATCCATATCCTAGTTTCTCATAATCCAATAAAAGCGAAGAACCACATATTAGGCCAGCTTCTTCAATTTTTCTTACTCGCAGATGTACGGTACCTGCTGATATGCTGAGCTTTTTGGCAATATCAGTATATGCCGTTCTCGTATTTTCTATTAAAATTTTAAGAATTTGATGATCAATATCATCCAGTTTTGTCTTTTTCAATTTAATTATTTTTAATAAAAATAATAAATTGAAGTTTTTTATTTAATAAATATTCTTTTTTGTTGAATATAATACAATACAATTATAATATTCACAGTATTTGATGTGAATAATGCATTATAACATATTCCAATAGGGTTGATCTTTTAAATCCTCAAGATTTAAATCATTATCGCAATCATAGGTTTTATGACCGTAAAAATCATGTAAATCCCCGATCTTTTCGATCGTGGGTTCAAAAACAATCTGTTCATTCTGAAGTAATTCCTTGAAAAGAATTGCGATAGAATCCCCTTCCGTGTATTTTTCTGAATCGATAAGGTGCGCATTGCGAATAAGAACATCATAAAACAACTTATTGTTTTCCGGTATTTCAAAGTATGCTTCTTGATTATATTCGTGAACTGCATCTATCGAAATCCTATCTATTGCAGTCATTAGGGCCTTGAACATGAATTGCCGTGTATATTCCCGATCATAATCATCGGGGTAGTGACCCGCTTCAAATAAAATCGTAGGCGTACCCAACAACTGAAATGTATCCCCTACACAATTGGGATTGAATGAGTCGTCATACCTTCCCACTTGCCCTGAAAGTTCTTGCTTTAGTGCACTATTCATTGCAACAATTAATTTCATACTGAGCTCCCTGGTAGCGGAAATGGTACGTTCATCATCATGGGCCGGGGCTAGAAATGAAATCGTCGCAGGTATAGGGGTTCTGCCCACGTTGAATATGGTTCTTTGATCATGTAGGTTAAAACAAAAGTCAGGTTTAAATTCCTCAAAGCAATTTCTTAATACCCTACTTTCTGGCTGACTCCTTTCCTGGGCATCCCTGTTGAGATCAATTTCATTTGCATTAATACGCGTATATGCCTTGGCCCCATCGGGATTAAGCATTGGAATGATCTTAACTGTACAATTATTCAAAATTGAAAGGGCTGCATCACTTTTTGATTCAATGAAGCCAATGAAATCAAAAACCGCCTTAGTTGTGGTCGATTCATTGCCATGCATTTGGGACCACATCAAAATTCTTTTAGGTCCTTTTCCGAAAGTTACGGATTCAATAGGGAGTCCAAGTACCGATTTACCTAATTCATCCAATTTAAAATCAATCGATAAATTTTTCAGAATCCCAGAAATATGATCATAGGTAATATACCTTCCTCTTAGATTTTCTTGCTTGATTGAATGATAGTCAAATTGTGGGAAATACATTTTCAGCCTTTTATGGGATTACAAATGTAACATCATTATAAATTACAATTGTAATACCGTAATTTACATTTGTATACAATATTTTCGCCGTCAAGGGTCTTGTTTTTATACAATTGTAAACAAAATGATTTTAATTTCAACCTTAATTTATAATATCTTCATATACTATTTAATACCAATGCATTATACTTTATTAATTAAAGTTATATTTTAAATAAAAGTGATTGATTATGGAATTTTTGGGTTGTTATGGACCATACTTTTATTAAATTTGTAAAAATATTTGTTACAGTGGTAAACTCAGAGGATTTCGTAAAACGGTTGGAGAAAATACTACGCTATTATGATATAACGGCTGCTGTTTTTGCAGATAAAATCAAAGTGCAACGATCAAGTATATCGCATTTACTTTCAGGAAGGAACAAGCCTAGTTTGGAATTTGTGCTTAAAGTTATAAAAACGTTCCCGGAGGTAAATCTATATTGGCTGTTAAACGGAAAAGGCACATTCCCGTCAAGCCCTGAGGGCCGATCAAAGCCCCTTGCCCCCAACCCAACAACGATTGAACCTAAAGAGGAAGTACCAATTACCCAATCCACCAAACAAAAACAAATAGAAAAGATCATTTTTTTCTATAGCGACGGTAGTTTCAAATCGTATCACGAATAATTGGGTTTTAAATGGATTTTATTTTAAAAGCTACAGCTTTATTTGCCGCTAAATCCTTTATTTTGTGTCAATGTTCAAAAAGATCGGAATTTCAATCATCACCATTCTTGCCCTAGGTTCCTGCTACCAGCCTCAAAGGGACTGCAGCTCATTCAGGGATGGGGAATTTAGTTTTACCACAACCATCAACGAGGAAGAAGTAACTACGACCTTCATAAGAAAAGGCGACTTGGAGATCGACTTTTTTGAAGGTAAGGTAGATAGCTCTTCGGTTCGCTGGATCAATGATTGCGAATACGTCGTCAAAAAGCTTCATCCTAGAAACAAAGCTGAGGAGAAATCAGTGCATATGAAAATATTGACTACATCCGATAATTCCTATACATTTGAATATAACATAGTGGGCGATACCCGTAAATCCAAAGGGAAGGCTATAAAAATTAACTAATCATGTTCGAAATACTAACAAGTCCTGATGCCTGGGTGGCATTACTTACATTAACATTTTTAGAAATCGTATTGGGCATAGATAATATTATTTTCATATCTATTGCTGCTGGGAAATTAGAGAAAAAACAACGAAAAAAAGCAACTAACGTTGGGCTGGTGTTGGCAATGGTCATGCGGATCGTATTATTATTCGGTATATCATTACTCACGAGTATGAAAAAACCTTTTTGGATTTTGGATGGCGAATGGATTAGTGGTGGAATCAGTGGCCAAGGACTGATTTTGTTTGGAGGGGGACTTTTTCTACTTTACAAAAGCACACACGAAATTCATGAAAAAATAGAGGACAAAGGCCATGATGAACGCGAGGTGAAAAGCCATCGTTCGGCTTCATTGACAAATGCCATTCTTCAAATAACTGTTATAAATATCGTCTTTTCCTTTGATTCTATCTTAACCGCAATAGGAATGACCAATGGCATTTCCCCGAACCCGAACGATGCCCTTCTCCTTATGGTAATCGCTGTCGTTATTTCGGTGTTGATCATGATGTTATTTGCAAACCCGGTCAGTGAATTTGTGAACAAGCATCCATCAATTCAAGTTTTAGGTTTGTCTTTCTTGATCTTAATAGGATTTATGCTCATTGCGGAATCAGCACATTTATCGCATCTCGTCGTATTTGGCAATGAAGTCGGGACTATCCCCAAAGGTTATCTTTACTTCTCGATTGCGTTCTCTTTGATGGTGGAGTTCTTTAATCTGAGAATGAAAAAAAACAAGGCCCCAATACAAGAGATTGCCGAGGATTAAATTAGAATGTGAATACTTAATTAGGCCTTGAATAGGCAATTTTGGGATTCTTATGTTTTTGCTCCTTGAACAAGCGCTGTTGTTGCTTAACCGTTAACGTACTGCCATCAGGGCTCCATCCTGGAGGACCAAAGATGTACATTAAGACGTGAGAGAACTTCTTCGCTTTCTTGACGTCGTTCCATATATCCTTGAACTCATGGGTCAATATTACGATAGGGTTGTATGATTCTGGTGCGTGTATGACCCCATATTTAACTTCGACATCATCATCCAACTCTTTCCAAGTCCCGAACATTTTATCGAAAATATTCAAGAATCCTCCGTGGTTCTTATCCAAATATTCCACATTTTGGGCATGATGTACTTGATGCATGGTATGGGTGTTGAATATCTTTTCAATAAAACCCATCTTCGGAACATACACCGAATGCAGTTGAAATTGCCATAAGGCCTCGATTCCCAGGCAAACGACTACCATTTCTGGCGGAAAACCCAAAGCAGGCATCCACATGTAAAACAATGGTTTGTAAAGAATAGTGAACCAACCGTTGCGGACAGCAGTTCCCAAATTATAATTGTCCGAGGAATGGTGCACTATATGTGCAGCCCATAGAATGCGTATCTCATGATTGGCTCGATGAAACCAATAGTAAGTAAAATCATCTGCCAGCTGGCACAATAGCCAGATATACCAGGCATACCCAAAAGATGCATAGCCCATGATATTTGTCCTTACACCATCCACCAAAGGATTGAACAGCTCATACGTGAACTCAAAAATAACAATAGCGGAAATCACCTTGATCAAAGGAGCGATGATGGCCGAACCAACACCCATGAAACCACTAGCAAACAGGTCCTTCCACTCATACAAATCCTCTTTGCCATGGGTTTTACTGTAAGTAAGTTCCAATAAGATAAAAGCTATAAAACAGGGTACTCCGTATACCAGGGGGTTGGTAAAATCCATAAATTCAAAATTAATGCAAAGGTACTGCATTATGTTTAACCCTTGCAAATCATTTTAGCTGTCCAATTCTTTATTATTTCTTAAAATTTCGTTTTGTTCCTTCATTAGCTGCTCCAGATTGGCCAACAATTCAATGTTCTTTGGTGTGGTTTCCTCTAAATTTGCAGGGTCCTCGGCCTTGGTACGGAATCGGTTCATGAATTTGATAACCAAAAAAATGGTAAATGAAATTATTGCAAAATCGAGCAATACTTCGACCAACTCGCCATAACCAATGGCCACTTCCTCAATATCATCTGCTGCCTCACGCAATACATACTTCCTTTCAGAGAATTGTACCCCCGCGGTCAAAAGCGATAATGGTGGCAAAACGATCTTCTTTACCAAAACATTCACAACCTTATTAAAAGCAGTTCCTATGATGATTCCAATCGCCATATCGATCATATTGCCCTTAATCGCAAAATCCTTGAATTCCTGAATGAAATTTTTCATCGTAACTACTAGAATAAAGTTATTTGCCCCTCTTCATCATTGGCAGGGTCGTCAGCTTTGCCCGCCTTTCCTTTTGGAGCTTTGGTTGTTTCGATGCTCACGTCTTCCTCATCAACCACCTCAATTTCATTCGCCTCCTGTACCTCTGGCTCCTCATAGGGTAACGGATCCAATATATTGATGTTTTTCACCTTTTCGGAAGTCAATTGATTACCTAAAGCTTTTATTCCTTTAATTGCTATAAAATCCTCTATATCAATGGTTAAATTTGGCTTTGCTTCCTTGCCTCTGGGTTTGGGATATTCCAATTCGACTACTGGTCTCCAATCTGTAGAAACAAGTTCCAAATACGATTTCGGATGTTCGGAAATAAATAAATCCTCTCTATTGCCCTGCTCAATTAAAAAGCGTTTTACATAAAATCGTTCTTTACTACCCTCCCAATAAATAGCCGACAAGGGTTTTTTAGGATTCCATTTTTCAAGAACGATCATGTTGTCATCAAAACGGGATGTCATGGTTGGGATAATTGTTTTGGCCACCCCTTTTTGATCTACAACCAGCAAAAGGTCATCTCCTCTAAATTCACCCAGCAATTCCCCTCTACCATCCACATTCAATCTGCGGACAACATCATCGAACCATATTTTACGAGGTTTTAAAGTTGAAACCCCTTTTTCCTTCAGTTCAATGCGCTTTACCGAATATTTCGTGACAATATTGCCTTTCGATGCCCTTCCTTTGATCAGTACATCTGCAAAATCAATGTCCCATTTCAGTTTTTTAATACTTCCTACTTGGCGAAGGTTAATGGTTACCACCTCAGCTTCACCATTCGGGTTTGCAGAGAAATAATACACTAATGAATTAGGCTTTCCTGCAGTAAAATCATACAATCTATCCCGCGTAACACTGGTTATATTGAATCTTTTAATATAAGTGGCTCCGCCCCTGCCATCTTTATAGATCATATTATAGGTCGTACGCTTATCCTTTTTCTTGAAAACCGCAACATGTATAATATTCTTGCCCACAAAGGTCTTGGCATCGACCTTGGTGACCATGGCCTTGCCATCTTTTGTAAATACAATAATGTCGTCAATATCACTACAATCGGTAACATACTCATCACGACGTAACGAAGTGCCCACAAAGCCTTCCTCCCTATTCACATATAGCTTAGTATTGCGTATTACGACTTTGGTAGCCTCTATATCATCGAATATCCTAATTTCCGATTTTCGTTCACGTCCTTTACCATATTTTGTTTTGAGATTCTTGAAGTAATCTATCGCAAATTCTATGAGATGCTCCAAATGATCCTTAACCTCCGCTATTTTCTGCTCCAAACTATCGAGATGCTGTTGCGCCTTATCGATATCGAATTTGGAGATGCGCTTGATCCGGATTTCTGTTAAACGAACAATGTCCTCTTCAGTAACTGCCCGCTTCAAATGTTTGGTGTGAGGTTTGAGACCCTTATCAATAGCGGAAATAACACCTTCCCAGGTTTCTTCCTCCTCAATATCACGATAGATCCGGTTTTCTATGAATATACGTTCCAACGAGGCAAAATGCCATTGCTCCTCAAGTTCCGAAAGTTGAATTTTGAGCTCTGCCTTGAGTAAATCAACCGTTAAATCCGTTGATTGGCGCAGCATTTCAGATACGCCTATGAATAGCGGTTTATTATCCTCAATGATACAACTTAGGGGAGATATTGATGATTCACATGAAGTAAAGGCATACAATGCATCAATGGTCTTATCTGGTGATATGCCACCTGGCAAATGTACTAGAATCTCTACTTCGGCAGCAGTATTGTCCTCGATCTTCTTAATCTTTATCTTCCCTTTGTCATTGGCTTTTAAAATGGAATCAATGAGAGAAGAGGTATTGGTGCCGAATGGTATCTCGCTTATAACCAGAGTATTCTTATCTTTTTGGGATATTTTGGCACGCACACGGATCTTACCCCCTCGCATTCCGTCGTTATAGTTGCTGACGTCTATAATACCTGCAGTTGGGAAGTCGGGAAACAATTTGAAACGCTGCCCTTTGAGATGCTTTATCGAGGCGTCGATCAACTCCTTGAAGTTATGTGGCAATACCTTGGTCGAAAGCCCTACAGCGATTCCCTCGGCACCTTGTGCTAATAGCAATGGGAATTTCACAGGAAGGTTAACGGGCTCTTTCTTGCGACCGTCATAAGACAATTGCCATTCGGTAATTTTAGGGCTGAATACTACCTCTAAGGCGAATTTGGAAAGTCGCGCCTCAATATATCGCGAGGCTGCTGCCCTATCCCCTGTTAATATATTGCCCCAGTTACCTTGGGTATCGATCAACAAATCTTTTTGGCCAATCTGTACCATGGCATCGGCAATACTTGCATCACCATGGGGATGATATTGCATGGTATGACCAACAACATTCGCCACCTTATTGTATCGGCCATCATCCAATTCTTTCAACGAATGCAAAATCCTGCGCTGTACCGGTTTAAAACCATCTTCAATTGCAGGAACCGCACGCTCCAGAATTACATACGATGCATAATCCAAAAACCAATCCTTGTACATTCCCGTAACCTTGGTCAGGGCATCTTGCGAATCATCAGTTACTGAACCCTCTTCAATGGGTTGATCTTCGTAATTTGTTTCGTTCAGTTCTCCATTCTCTTCCATAAAGAAAGAATCGTATTATCTTGATTTATAATTGATTTTCTTCTACCAGGTCAATCTCCACTTTAAGATTATTGATTATGAATTCCTGACGGTCGGGGGTATTTTTACCCATGTAGAATTTGAGTAGGTTCTCTATGGAAATCGCCTTATCCAACATTACTGGTTCCAAACGTATGTCGTCTCCTATAAAGTGCTTGAATTCATCCGGTGAAATTTCACCCAATCCTTTGAATCGCGTAATTTCTGGCTTGCCCGTTAGCTTATTTATTGCATTTTTACGCTCATCATCACTGTAACAGTAAATGGTCTCTTTTTTGTTCCGAACCCTGAATAAAGGCGTTTGCAAGATATATAGATGGTTCTCTTTTATTAATTCAGGGAAAAATTGCAGAAAAAAAGTAATCAGTAGCAAACGAATATGCATTCCGTCGACATCGGCATCAGTTGCGATAACAATATTGTTATAGCGAAGATCCTCCATGGACTCCTCAATATTCAATGCTGCCTGCAAAAGGTTGAATTCTTCATTCTCATAAACTATCTTTTTACTCATTCCATAGGAATTCAAAGGCTTTCCACGCAAACTGAATACCGCCTGGGTGTTGACATCCCGGGATTTGGTAATGGATCCGGAGGCAGAATCCCCTTCAGTAATAAAAAGGGTGCTTTCCAAACGTCGTTCGTTTTTCATATCACCCAAGTGTACCCGGCAATCACGTAGCTTTTTATTGTGCAAGCTGGCCTTTTTTGCCCGGTCTCTTGCTAGTTTACGAATGCCCGATAGCTCTTTTCGCTCCTTTTCGGCCATCATGATCTTACGCTGCAATTTCTCGGCCGTCTCTGGGTTTTTATGCAAATAGTTGTCAAGATATTTGCCAACAAAGTCATTGATATACGTACGTACCGTAGGAAAATCCCCTCCCATATCGGTAGATCCCAATTTTGTTTTGGTTTGGCTTTCAAAGACCGGTTCCATCACTTTTATCGAAATCGCCGAAATAATGGATTTGCGAATATCACTGGCATCATAGTTCTTTCCGTAAAAATCACGAATGGTTTTCACCAGTGCCTCACGAAATGCCGCTTGATGCGTACCCCCTTGGGTGGTATGCTGTCCATTGACAAAAGAATGGTATTCCTCGCTATATTGGGTTTTACTATGTGTGATCGCAACCTCAATATCTTCCCCTCTTAAATGAATTATGGGGTATAATAGATCTTCGGCATTATTATTATCCTCCAGTAAATCCTTTAAACCGTTTTCTGAGTGAAACTTTTCGCCATTGAAGACAATGGTCAACCCAGGATTCAAGTACACATAATTCTTAAGCATGCGTTCTACATACTCATTCCTGTATTTATACTTTTTGAAAATAGCTTCATCCGGGGTAAAGGAAACCCTTGTGCCTTTGCGTTTTGACGTCTCTACAGGACCTTCCTCAGTGACCAAGTTCCCCTGTGTGAATTGGGCCGTCTTAATTTTATTTTCCCTTGAGGACTGTACTTCAAAAAATCTGGAAAGTGCATTTACCGCTTTGGTACCCACACCATTCAAGCCAACGGACTTTTTAAAGGCGCGACTATCATATTTGCCTCCGGTATTCATTTTTGAAACAACATCAACTACTTTTCCCAATGGAATGCCCCGGCCATAATCCCTTACTCGAACCAAATTGTCTTTTATGGCAATCTCAATGGTCTTTCCCGCTCCCATCACGAATTCATCAATACAGTTATCGATGGTTTCCTTTAAGAGAATATAAATACCGTCATCTGCTGATGATCCATCACCCAATTTACCTATGTACATTCCAGGACGAAGCCTGATGTGCTCTTTCCAATCGAGTGATCGAATATTATCTTCGGTATATTGGGACTGTGCCATAATGCGTCAGGGTTTTCCCCGCTAATATAAAATTTCAAAGCAAAAATCAAAGTACTTGGCTCGGAAAGTAATCAACAACGAAAGTACCATTTTTGTTGATATAATTCAATGCAGGGCATTCTAATTGTTCTTGATTTTGGCATCTTCAATCAAAATCCGCTCAAACACATATTGCGATTTCCATGTTTTGCGATATCAGGTCAAACCTTAATTCGTGATACAAGCATCACGCCCGCAATTACTACTAACATTCCAAAAATCTGTACGAGGGAGATGGTTTCGTCCAGAAAGAAAAATGCAAGGATAATGGTGGATATCGGACCCAAACTGCCAAAAATTGAAAAAGTGGAAGCCCCTAACCGATTGATCGCCGCTGAAACCAAAAAGGAAGGCACTAAGGTCGAGAAAATTGCCATTGCCAAACCCAGTAGGTATACTTCCTTAGGATAGCTTGATAATCTGAAACCATTAACGAAGAGATAATGGACGACAAGGCATATTGTAGATACTATCATCGCATATGAAGTAAATTGCAAAACTCCAAATTTTGGTATCAACCAGCCACTACCCACCAAATAAGATGCATAGGTAAAGGCACTTAAGAAAATCAAGAAACCGCCCAGGAGAATGGTGTTCTCATCGACACCTACCTCGTCCCAAAATATGATAAAAACCCCAACATAGGTAACTATTATGGCAAGAATCTGGAGTTTTGTAATTTTTTTCCCGAAAATGAACCATGACAATAGCACAACAATAGTAGGATATATAAACAAAATTATGCGCTCCAGCCCTGCTTTTATATGCTGTAGTCCCATAAAATCAAATAAACTGGCAAGATAATACCCAATGAAACCAAAAAATACAATCCACAAATAATCCTTAGTTCTTATTTCCTTTGGATATAATGGCTTCGATAGCATGGCAATCAGCAAATAAAAAGGAAAAGCAAATACCATACGGAATAAAAGCAGCGTTAAATGGTCTATCCCATACGAATAGGCCATTTTCACCATGACGGCTTTCGCTGAAAAAAGTACGACCCCAATTATGGCTAACAATATACCACTACCTGTGACCGATACTTTTCTACTCATACGGCCAACCTAAAGCTTTTACCTTTTTTCCTGTGAAAATTTTGATTTGGATTACAATACCCAATCGCCGATAAAACATGGATTTTTCAAGAAAACAGGCTCGATTTTTGCTAGACGTTGAATCTAAAATGCATCACATCGCCATCCTGGACCACATAGTCCTTTCCTTCGACTCGCATCTTTCCTGCCTCTTTTACTTTGGCTTCACTCCCGTACTTTATATAGTCATCATAGGAGATTACTTCTGCCCGAATAAATCCTTTTTCAAAATCGGTGTGTATTACTCCGGCAGCCTGCGGTGCAGTTGCGCCTACAGGTATTGTCCAGGCTCGGACTTCCTTTTCACCAGCAGTAAAGTAAGTTTCCAGATCCAGTAATTTGTAGGCACCACGAATCAACTTGGCAGAACCCGGTTCAGTCAACCCAAGATCTTCCAAAAACATCTGGCGTTCCTCATACGTTTCCAACTCTGTAATATCCGCTTCGGTACCTACCGCAAGAACCACAACCTCTGCCTTTTCATTAGCAACTGCAGCTTTGACCTTTTCAACATAGGCATTGCCCGAAACAGCTGCCGCCTCATCAACATTGCAAACGTACATAACCGGTTTATCGGTGATAAATTGTAATGGTAATATATAATCCTTTTTATCATCGTCGGAAATTTCAATTGCGCGCACGGAGATTCCGGCTTCAAGTCCTTCCTTTATTTTCAATAAGGCTGCCTCTTCTTTCTGGGCTTCCTTGTTGCCTGTCCTGGCAGCCCTTTTAACCTTATCCAATTTCTTTTCCAAGGTCTCCAGGTCTTTCAGCTGTAATTCCATGTCAATGGTTTCCATATCCCTAATAGGGTCTACCGAACCATCAACATGGACTACATTGTCATTGTCAAAGCAACGAAGTACATGTAATATGGCATCGGTCTCCCGGATATTGCCCAAAAATTGATTGCCCAGTCCTTCCCCTTTACTCGCGCCTTTCACCAAACCGGCAATATCAACGATCTCGACAGTTGCAGGTATTACCCGTTCTGGATTAACGAGGGACTCTAACTTTTCCAATCTGGCATCAGGGACATTTACGACCCCGATATTTGGTTCAATAGTACAGAACGGAAAGTTTGCGCTCTGCGCCTTTGCATTCGACAAACAATTGAATAATGTTGATTTACCTACATTGGGCAGTCCTACTATACCAGCTTTCATTATAAATTATTTAAAAACGGTGCAAATATAGGTCTTACCCTTGTATATTTACCACAGTTGAGAGAACAAAAAGAATGTGGGCCCGAAATAAGATATACATTGAAATAATAGATCTATGGGAAACTATAAAATAGGATTACAGGGAATTTTGTTCGATGCTAAATCATCTTTTATGCAAGGACCTGCCCTAGCTCCTCCCCTGATAAGAAAAGCCTATAATAGTCCTTCAGCGAATTATTTTTCCGAATCTGGAAAGGAGCTGACCCCTGACATCTGGTCAGACAAGGGGGATTATAAAATTAAGGACTATTTTGAGATCGAGTCGATAACAGCAGATAATCTAACTAAAGTGCAGTCCATGATAACCTTGGGCGGAGACCACTCAATAACTTATCCAGTGCTCAAAGCTGTTCACAACCGTTACGGCCCTGTGCATATTCTGCACATTGATGCCCATAGTGATCTATATGACGAATTTGAGGGTGATAAATATTCCCACGCCTGCCCTTTTGCCAGGATTATGGAGGATAAGTTGGCTGGTCGTTTACTTCAGGTTGGTATTAGAACCTTATCTACCCGTCAGGAAGAACAGGCCATTAAATTCGGAGTGGAAATTGTGGCGATGAAGGATTTTGACCTAAGATCGATTCCAAAGTTCGATACCCCAATTTATTTGTCTTTGGATATTGATGCATTAGATCCTGCATATGCCCCTGGCGTATCGCACCATGAACCTGGAGGTTTAAGCACGAGACAAGTACTTCAGATTATCCAGAATATCGATGTTCCGATTATAGGAGCGGATATTGTGGAATACAATCCAAATAGGGACATCAATGGAATGACCTCCATGGTCTGCGCAAAATTCTTAAAGGAAATAGCGGCGAAGATGATAATGAATAAACTCTAAGGATTACTAACCCTCAGGATGCATGAATTTCTGCTTACCTAGAAGTTCTTCCTCCGATTCTACATGGTCCTCATCAGGTACGCAGCAATCCACAGGACATACGGCGGCACATTGAGGTTCATCATGAAAGCCCATACACTCGGTACATTTATCAGGTACGATATAATAAAGCTCATCGCTTATCGGTTCTTGAACTTCATCAGCGTTAAAAGCTGGTCCATTTGGTAGCACTACATCCCCTTTCAAGGAAGTACCATCGCTGTAGCGCCATTCGTCGGCACCTTCATAAATTGCCGTATTTGGACACTCAGGTTCGCAAGCTCCACAATTTATACATTCGTCAGTAATAATAATTGCCATAAATTTCTTTTTCTTTTAAACTGAATTAACTTCAGCATGCTTATTTTTGTCCAAAGGTAAACCCAATTAGATTTCTGTACAAATTATGACGGACCATAAGGAAATTTTAAATGCTTTTATAGATCTAGGAGCATTTTTTAGGGCGCATCGCGAAATCACCGAAACCGATCCCACCGAAATATCAAAAAATGAATGGCACAACAAATTCAATGAAACCATTCTACTTGCCGGGCATAAGAATGGTTGGTTTACCAGGGAAAATATTATGTATGCAGTAACGAATTGGGGAGCCCTTTTAACCAAAGAAAACCTCGAAAACTGGCTAGCAACTTATGACATTGGTAAAAACCGACACAAGACAGTTGCCATAATAATGGCGGGGAATATTCCACTCGTGGGTTTCCATGATTTTTTGGCGGTAATCCTAACGGGCAATAAAGCCGTTATAAAACTATCGTCCAATGATAAGGTATTACTTCCGTTCATAGCAAGCTTCTTAATATCAAAATGTGCCTCTTTAAAGGAGGAAATTGAATTCACGGAAAACAAATTGGAAGGTTTTGATGCGGTCATTGCTACCGGCAGTGATAATACTTCGCGTTATTTTGAACATTATTTTGGAAATAAACCCCATGTCATACGCAAGAACCGAAATGCTGTTGCGATTCTTGACGGTCAAGAATCCTCAGAACAACTGCAAGCTTTAGGCGAGGATATTTTTCGTTATTATGGCTTAGGCTGCAGGAGTGTTTCCAAGGTCTTTGTACCAAAAGGGTACAACTTTGATGATTTCTTTAAGGCCCTATATGACTTTCATCCAATAATAGAACAAACAAAATACGCCAATAATTACGATTACAACAAAGCGGTGTATCTAATGAGTGGTTTCAAAATCTTGGAAAACGGGTTCTTAATGATCAAAGAAGACGATAGTTACTCCTCGCCCATCGCAACCCTGTTCTATGAACAGTATGATTCATTAGCCGATTTAAAGTCGCGGTTAGCGCATGACAGGGAAAAAATACAATGTGTTGTGGCGAATGATGTCCTGGAGGATGAGGTTAAATTTGGTCTTACACAAAAACCTGGACTGGGTGATTATGCCGATGACGTTGATACTGTTGAATTCCTGTTAAAAACATAGTACAATAATTAGCGAAAACATACCAAATGTTCCCTTTTAATTCATGACCTTTGGGGTCTTAATTTGAATAAAAATGAAGAAACATAATTTTAGTGCCGGTCCTTGTGTTCTGCCACAAGAGGTATTCTTAAAAGCTTCCGAGGCCATAATGGATTTTAATGGTTCGGGCTTATCACTTATTGAAGTCTCACATAGAGGCAAGGATTTTGTTGAGGTAATGGAAAAAGCCAGATCCCTTGCCCTGGAGCTATTGGGATTGGAAGGCAAAGGTTATAAGGCCCTTTTCCTGCAAGGTGGTGCAAGCCTTGAATTTCTAATGGTTGCTTACAATTTATTGGAGACCCAAGCCGGTTATCTAAATACAGGTGCTTGGAGTGATAAAGCCATTAAGGAAGCCCGTCTTTTTGGAGAGGTGATTGAGGTAGGTTCCTCGAAAGATGAAAACTTCAATTATATCCCAAAAGGATATAATATCCCTAAAGGATTGGATTATTTGCACTTAACTTCCAATAATACCATTTTTGGAACGCAATTGAAAAAATTCCCTAAGCATGATACTGTCTTGGTCTGTGATATGAGCTCTGATATTTTTTCAAGACAATTGGATTTTTCACAATTTGATTTGATTTATGCCGGTGCACAAAAGAATATGGGTCCGGCTGGGACAACTTTGGTAGTGATAAAAGAGGATATTTTGGGCAAGGTTAGTCGAAAGATTCCCTCAATGTTAGACTATAAAGTACACATCAACAAAGACAGTATGTTCAATACCCCTTCAGTTTTTGCGGTGTATACCTCAATGTTAACCATGGAATGGCTTAAGGAAATTGGAGGAATTCCGGCAATTGAGGAAATAAATGAAAAGAAAGCACGGCTTTTGTACTCTGAGATAGATTTGAATCCTGTATTTGATGGGTTCGCAAATAAAGATGATCGTTCAAACATGAATGCAACTTTCAACTTGACCGATGAGAAGTTGAAGGATACTTTTGATGCCATGTGGAAAGAAGCAGGTATCAATGGACTCAATGGACATCGCTCTGTAGGAGGATATAGGGCATCTATGTATAACGCATTATCGCTTGAAAGCGTTGGTGTTTTGGTAGATGTGATGAGCGAAATGGAAAGAAAAGGTTAATCGATAAACAGACAATGAAAATATTAGCAAACGACGGCCTATCACAAACGGGCATCAAAAATCTTGAAGCTGCTGGCTTTGATGTGATTACCACAACAGTAGCCCAAGAACAATTGGAAAACTATATCAATGAAAACCAGATTGTTGGACTCTTGGTTCGTAGTGCCACACAAGTGCGTAAGGATCTCATTGATAATTGCCCTTCATTAAAGTTAATAGGACGTGGCGGTGTAGGCATGGACAATATTGATGTAGCCTATGCCAAAGAGAAAGGTTTGCATGTCATAAACACCCCTGCCGCTTCTTCAGAATCGGTGGCGGAACTGGTTTTCGCCCATTTGTTCGGAGGTGTTCGTTTTTTATACGATGCCAACCGAAGCATGCCTTTAGAAGGTGATAGCAAATTCAAACAATTGAAAAAAGCGTATGCCGGTGGTTCTGAACTTAGAGGTAAAACCTTGGGGGTGATTGGCTTTGGAAGAATAGGTCAAGCAACTGCCAAAATTGCTTTGGGTATTGGTATGAAGGTTATTTACTATGATCCGTTTATCGAAAGCGCAATGGTCAAAGTACCTTTTTATGATGGGCAATCAGTTTCTTTTAGCTTTAATAGTCTTTCAAAAGAAGAAGTTTTAAAATCCGCTGATTTTATCACCCTTCATGTTCCGGCACAAAAGGAATATATAATCGGCAAAAATGAATTCAACATCATGAAAAATGGTGTTGGTCTTGTAAATGCGGCCCGTGGAGGTGTTATTGACGAAGTCGCATTGGTTGATGCACTGGAATCGGGCAAAGTGTCTTTTGCAGGTCTCGATGTGTTCGAATCAGAACCGAATCCGGAAATTAAGATACTTATGCATCCACAAATTTCCTTAACCCCACATATTGGAGCAGCGACAGGGGAAGCCCAGGATAGAATTGGTAGTGAATTGGCCTCCCAAATTATAACACTTTTGAAATGACAAAAGCTACTGGATTATTAAAATAGTGCAGTGCTTTTTGTATCTTACAAAATCGAAAATTAAATTAACTATAACATGTCTGGATTATTAGATTTACTAAACAGCCCAATGGGCAAAGAACTAATTAGTGGTGTAGCTGGCCAAACAGGCCAACCTGAGAACAAAACCGCTGATGTATTAAGCATGGCAATGCCCTTACTTTTGGGTGCCATGAAAAAAAATGTATCCTCTCCTCAAGGGGCAGAGGGATTAATGAGCGCGCTTTCCTCCAAACACGACGGCAGCATTTTGGACAATCTTGGTGGCTTGTTCGGCGGTGGTGTCGATGACTCGGTTATGAATGATGGTGCAGGCATTCTTGGTCATGTTTTCGGTGGCAAACAACCACAAGTGGAAAATGCCTTGAGTCAAAAATCGGGAATGGACACTGGGTCTATTGCAAATATCCTAAAAATTGCAGCGCCAATTGTCATGGGATTCTTAGGGAAACAGAAAGCCCAGAGTAATGTAAATGATGCGAATGGATTGAACAGCCTTTTGGGCAGTATGTTAGGCGGTCAACCGCAACAGAATCAAAGTCTGATCACAACTTTGTTGGATGCCGATGGTGACGGAAGTATTTTAGACGACGTAGCTGGTATGGTCATGGGCGGTGGAAAAAAGAAAAGCGGACTAGGTGGGCTGCTCGGAGGACTTTTCGGCAAATAACCCTATTTTATGTCTTATTTAACAAAGGCCGTTTGAATATTCAATCGGCTTTTTTGTATCTTCCTCATAATGCCCTACATCAAATATGGTATTGATAGAACCTGGTTTAGGATTAAAAAAAGAGCTGTTTTATATGAAAAATACGATGTTAAGAACTTTAAG
>JAHHKH010000402.1 GCA_018679695.1 Maribacter sp. | reverse complement strand
CCCGTAATGACCCAAACGCTTAAATCGGGATTGGCCAATTTAACTCCTGACGCAATTGCTGGGGCCCTACCGTGAATGCTATGCATGCCGTAAGTATCCATATAATAAGGGAATCGAGATGAACATCCAATTCCGGATATGAAAACCACATCTTCCTTTTTAACTCCCATCTCCGGAAGTGCTTTTTGCATTGAGCGTAAAATAACATAGTCATCACAGCCAGGACACCACCTAACTTCCTGATCACTTGCAAAATCTTTGTATGTGTATTCTTTTACTGCTGTTTCCATAATTATTTTACTAAAGATTTAAATTTTTGGATCAATTCATTATTTGCAAAAGGTAATCCTTGGACCTTATTGAATTGTTGAAAAACGAATCCATCGAAATTGATTTTCAATACCTGGACAAATTGACCACTGTTCAGCTCACAAACAAGGATTTTTTTGAACTTCTTCAAGACCTCTTCGGTATTTTTCGGCAACGGATTTATGTAATTAAAATGGGCAAAGCCTACATTATCATACCCCTCATCATTCATTTGCTTTACTGCGGAATGTAGGCTACCATAAGTACCGCCCCAGCCTACTACCAATAAATCACCTTCTTGGGCAAATTCGGTTTCTAGATGCGGAATATAGTTTTGTACTCTTCGCACCTTTTCGGCCCTTATTTTAATCATGTACTCGTGATTATCAGGAACATAGGAAACATTACCAGAAACTTTGTCTTTTTCCAGTCCACCAACCCTGTGTTCCAAACCTGCCGAACCAGGAATGGCCCATCCTCTGGCCAAGGTATCTGAATCACGATCGTAAGGATGCCAATTTTCCTTGGCTTCCTTCACAATAGTGTTTTTGATTTCCGGCATACTGGCTACAGATTGGATTTTCCAGGGAGCTGAACCATTGGCGATGTACCCATCGGTCAATAATAATACCGGGGTCATATGTTCCAGTGCCAATTTTGAGGCCTCATAGGCATAATCAAAACAATTGGCTGGAGTACTGGCTGCGATAACTATAATTGGACTTTCCCCGTTTCTGCCATACATAGCCTGCAATAAATCGGATTGCTCTGTTTTTGTGGGAAGACCAGTTGACGGACCGCCACGCTGAACATCGACAACAACCAACGGTAATTCTATCATCATCGCTAATCCTAAGGCTTCACCTTTTAATGCCAATCCCGGACCTGAAGTTGTCGTTATGGCCAAATCACCTGCGAATGCCGCACCTATTGATGAGGTGATTCCAGCAATTTCATCTTCCGCTTGAAAGGCTTTAACACCAAAATGCTTGTGCTTTACCAATTCATGCAATATATCCGTTGCAGGTGTAATAGGGTAAGAACCTAAAAATAGTTCCAACCCCGATTTTTCAGCGGCCGCCAAGAATCCCCACGCCGTCGCAGTATTTCCCATGATTATTCTGTAAGTACCAGCCTCCATTTTAGCCGGCGCTATCGTATATGCATTTGGGATTAATTCCAAGGTTTCGGCAAAATAGAATCCAGCATTTAAAACCTTCGTATTGGCCTCGACGATTTGAGGTTTACTTTTGAATTTCTTTTTAAAGAAATCGACGGTATAATCTGTAGAACGATCATACATCCAATAGACCATTCCCAAAGCGAACATGTTTTTACTCCGGGTAATGCTCTTGTTGTCCAAACCTTCGATTTCCTTTAAGGTTTCTTTGGTCAAGGAAGTCATTGCCACTTCAATTACCCTATAGTTCTCAAGGCTTCCATCTTCCAGAGGGTTCGATTCATAAAGGGCCTTTTCCAAGTTTTTTTTGGTAAAGGAATCAGTATCCACTATTACAGTATGCCCTGGTTTAAGGGCATGTAAGTTAGTTTTTAAACCTGCCGGATTCATGGCAACCAAAAGATCCACATTGTCACCGGGCGTACTGATCTCTACGCTGCCTATATGTACTTGAAACCCTGAAACCCCATATAAGCTACCCTGAGGTGCCCTGATTTCTGCAGGATAATTGGGAAAAGTTGCAACATCGTTCCCGAACATGGCAGAGGTATCTGAAAATTGGGTCCCGGTCAATTGCATTCCGTCACCAGAATCACCAACAAATCTGATGATTACGGCTTCTAAAACTTCTTGTTGTTTTTCTTCTTGCAGTGTAATCATAAGTATGTATTTTTTATTAGTGGTGCCAAACCACTAAATTTTGGTATATTTAAGTCTCAAATATAATTTCACCTAAAGCGAGGAAATATGACATTTATCATTAAAAAGTAATGATCTTTGGTTTAATTTCGTTCACTATATAAAAATAAGCAAAATGGCTATCATAATCACAGATGAATGCATAAACTGCGATGCTTGCGTTTCCGAGTGTCCAAACAATGCAATTTATGAACCCGATCAAGAATGGTCTTATTCCGATGAAACTGCTCTAAGCGGTATGGTAACAACCCCTGATGGCAGGGAAGTTGACGCCGATGCGGAAAATGACCCGGTTTCGGACGAATTCTATTTTATTGTCACAGACAAATGTACCGAGTGCAAAGGTTTCCATGAGGAGCCTCAATGTGCATCCGTTTGTCCGGTAGACTGCTGTGTTCCTGACGAGGATCATGTTGAGACCGAAGAGGTCTTACTTGAGAAAAAAGCCTGGCTGCACGGGGAATAGACCTTTTCTTTTTTTTTCGTAAACCTTTTTTAAGAGGGTATTCAGAATTTCTGCATACTTCAAATATCGCTTTGCCCTTTTTTAACAAGTTATACTATATTGTTCTGACTCCTCTATGGGCTGAACCCAAAATTATTAATTGGATTCCTTACCAGGCTTTAACAGATTTTTGCGTATTAATACCTGACAAATGTCATAGTCTAGGGTGCGAACTGTGTGTACTTTTATGCCGATTTACAAGACGCAATACCGCTGTAATTAGTTGATTATATCATTTTTAAGGTAATCTCCATCTGGTGCATATCGGTGTTGTTAAAAAAAGCAAAGTCATCATGAAAGAAAAATCCAAAAAGTTAATTTGCGACGCCAATGAAGCTGTTGCAAGAGTAGCACATAAAACCAACGAGGTCTGTGCCATTTATCCTATTACCCCAGCCTCACCAATGGGCGAACATGTGGATGTGTACAGCTCAAAGGGAGAAAAAAATATTTGGGATAACGTTCCCAGAATCGTTGAAATGCAGAGCGAAGGGGGTGCTGCCGGGGCTGTTCATGGGTCATTAATGGCCGGAGCCTTAACTACTACATTCACGGCATCGCAAGGACTCTTATTGATGATACCTAATATGTATAAGATTGCAGGGGAATTACTTCCTTCTGTAATTCATGTTGCGGCAAGAACAATTGCGACCCATGCACTATCAATATTCGGTGACCATTCCGATGTCATGGCAACACGGCAAACGGGTTTCTCAATGTTATTCGGAGGTTCGGTGCAGGAAGCCCAGGATATGGCGTTAATTGCGCAAGTTGCAACTTTCAAATCAAGGGTTCCATTTTTGAATATTTTTGACGGATTTAGAACTTCCCATGAGATTTCAAAAATTGATGCTATACCTGATGATGTCATTAAGACGATGATGCCGGAAGATCAAATAATGGCACATAAGAAAAGATCATTGGATCCAGACAACCCTGTAATAAAAGGTACTTCACAAAACCCCGATGTTTTCTTCCAAGCAAGGGAAGCGGCTAACCTTTATTATGATAAAGTTCCTGGAATTGTTGATGAGACTATGAAGGAGTTTTATGAACATACCGGAAGAAGGTATAGTTTATTCTATTATGTAGGCCATCCCGAAGCCGAAAAAGTGATTGTTATCATGGGTTCTGGTCAAGGACCTGTGATGGAGTCTGTGGATACCATGGTTAAAAATGGAGAAAAAGTGGGCGCAATAATCGTTCGCCTATTCAGGCCTTTCTCTATAAGTCATTTTGTGGATGCCCTGCCAAAAACAGTTAAAAAAGTGGCGGTATTGGATCGTACAAAAGAACCAGGAAGTTTAGGGGAACCACTTTACCAAGATGTGGTGACCGCCTTTATGGAGAGTGACAGAACAATTCCGAAAATTATTGGCGGACGATACGGACTGTCCTCGAAAGAATTTGACCCTGCAATGGTAAAAGCCGTTTATGATGAATTGGATAAAGAACAATCCTTAAATCATTTTACAGTTGGTATAAATGATGATGTTTCCTTTAAAAGTTTGGAAATCGGAGGCCGATTACACACCGTAAAAAATACTTTCAATTGTATGTTCTATGGTTTGGGTTCTGACGGTACAGTTGGTGCAAACAAAAACTCGATCAAGATTATTGGTGAAACAACAGACAATTATGTGCAAGGTTATTTTGTATATGATTCTAAAAAAGCGGGAGCACAAACCGTATCACATCTGCGATTTGGTCCTGAACCAATATATTCAACCTACTTGATCCATAAAGCTAATTTCATTGCATGTCATCAATTCAATTTTATTCAGAAATACGACATCTTAAAGAACATTAAAAAAGGCGGAACGTTCCTGTTGAACTCACCTTTTGATAAAGAAACGATTTGGGAGGTCCTTCCGAAAAAAATGCAGGAAGAAATTGTTGAAAACGAACTTGAGTTTTATGTGATCGATGCATCCAAAGTGGCTCAGGAAGCTAATTTGGGCAAGCGTACCAACACGGTGTTGCAAACGTGTTTCTTCGCAATTTCCGGTGTGCTTCCTAAAGATGAAGCTATACAGAAAATTAAAGAGGCCATTGTAAAGTCTTATTCTAAAAAGGGCGATGCCGTTGTTCAAATGAACTTCAATGCCGTTGATAAATCATTGGAAAATCTTCAAAAAGTGGATTATCCTAAGCAAATTACCAGTGATGAGGAACTGAAGCCCATCATGACTGGGGCTGCAGATCCTTTTGTAAAAGAAGTATTGGGTAGAATATTAGCTGGTAAAGGTGATGAACTTCCGGTAAGTGCCTTCCCGGTCGATGGTACTTTCCCCACAGGAACCACGCAATTCGAGAAACGTGGAATCGCGGATAGAGTACCTGTTTGGGATGATGAGGGTATCTGCACACAATGTAATAAGTGTGTAGTTATCTGTCCCCATGCAGCTATTAGGGCAAAAGTTGTTTCCAATGAGGAATTGGCTAATGCTCCCTCAACCCTAAAATCAGTTCCTGCAAAAGGTAGGCCGTTTGATAAGGAAACAGAATCGTATGTATTGCAAGTGTCTCCTCAGGATTGTACAGGTTGCGACCTTTGTGTCGCCGTTTGTCCTGCTGTAAGCAAGGAAGACCCAAACTTTAAATCGATCAATATGCGCAGTAAACTTGAAGTTGAAGCTGCAGAAGATCCAAATTGGGATTACTTTATAGAACTTCCAGATTATGATAGGACAGAATTGAATATTACAAATGTAAAAGGTTCCCAGTTCCTTGAGCCCTTATTTGAGTTTTCAGGAGCATGTTCCGGTTGTGGGGAAACACCTTATATTAAATTATTGACACAATTGTATGGGGATAGTATTCTTATCGCCAATGCAACCGGTTGTTCATCAATTTACGGAGGCAATTTACCAACAACCCCATATAAGACCAATGAATTTGGAAGAGGGCCTGCCTGGGCCAATTCATTATTCGAGGATAATGCTGAATTTGGATTGGGAATGCAGTTAGCACTCACAAAAAAACAGGAAATCTCGGTTGATCTATTAAAAAAAGTAAGAGCCGAAGTTGGTACTGAATTAGTGGATGCCATATTAAATAACCCTGAAAAAACAGAAACTGAAAAAGCAGCGAAATTCAAAGATCTTGAAAAGCTTAAGACCAAGCTGGCCACGATTGATAAACCGGAAGCCAAAAAATTGGCGCAGTTCACCGACTACTTGCGTAAAAAATCGGTTTGGATATTAGGTGGTGATGGCTGGGCTTATGATATAGGTTTTGGTGGAGTTGACCACGTGTTGGCCTCAGGAGAGAATATCAATATTATGGTATTGGATACCGAGATTTACTCCAATACAGGTGGGCAAACCTCCAAAGCAACCCCTTTGGGTGCGAGTGCCAAGTTCTCGGTTTCCGGAAAGCGTACCGGTAAGAAAAGTTTGGCTTTACAAGCCGTTTCATATGGTAACGTATATGTAGCCCAAATTGCGGTTGGTGCCAAGGATTTACAAACCCTTAAGGCGATCGAAGAGGCAGAGGCCTATGACGGACCATCATTGATCCTTGCCTATTCCCACTGCGGGGATCATGGATATAATCTTAAGGATGGCGCCATTCACCAAGAGAAAGCGGTTGAAACGGGCTATTGGCCATTATTTAGGTTCGATCCTTCAAAACCGAAAGGTAAAAAGTTTAGATTGGACTCTAAAGCACCCTCTGCTCCTCTTGAAGATTTCATGTATCTGGAAACCCGTTTTACAAGAGTTGTTAAGGATGACGCGGAGTTAGGAGCAGAACTTCTTAAACAAGCGCAAGAAGAAGTAGATACCAAATGGGAACGTTTGGAGCTATATAGGGATATGTAATTAATTTAGATTGTCAGGTAGCAATACCTTATAATTGACTTTGTTTTTTGAAACCATACATTCTGGATCTTTAATGATCCGGGGTGTATGGTACAAAGTCTCGAAAGTTTATATATTTAAAGAATAGAGTATGGATGTCAGAGCCAAGAAGTTGTACGACGAAGCAATTCAGAAACTAAAAGAGGCCAATGATGAGTTGTGCAGGCCCGAGGAGGATGTGGTTTCGCCTTTGGTATGCAGAAATTCACATGATGCGATAGAGAATTATTTAAAAGGATTCTTGATCGATAATGGTTTGGAAGCTGGGAATGATGAATCTATTGACAGCATGTACGAAAAATGCAAAAAAATAAATTCGCATTTTGAAGAGGTGCATTTGTCCGGTTTTGAGTGTAATGCCCATAAGGATGAGTCTCGATTCTGCAATGACTCAACTCAGTTTAGTAGATGTTTTGATATCGCCGATAGCCTGGATACCTTTTTAAGACGCGAAAAGATAATCAGTTAATTTCGGTATTTAATTCCAAGTGTTTTGTAAAAACCGTAAAAAATTACGGTGCATGATATTCTCGATATCAACTGCGGAATAACCTCTTTTTTGCAGTATATCAGGGACCTTTTGTAAATCGGCAATAGTGTCCAGGTCAGAAGGACATTGCTCGGTACCAAAGCCTCCATCAAGATCTGTTCCTATCCCGACATGTTCGGCGTTTCCCGCTAGTTGACAAATATGATCAATATTGTCAATCATTTGGTGTAGTGTGACACCTAGACCCTTTGGGGTCGAAAGCCCTCTTATCCAATTAGGAGTCATCATCCATGCATCCAAGGGAATCCCAATAACCGCATCCCTGTTAATGAGTTCCTTGATCTGCTCGTCTGAAAATTGACGATTATGTTCAACCAATGCCCGACAATTACTATGGCTTGCCCAAACCGGTCCGTTGTAATTTTTCATAGTCTCCCAAAAACTCTCATCACATAGATGAGTGGCATCCAATATTATTCCTAAACGCTGTATCTCTTTTAAAAGCTCTTTGCCTT
Organism: Maribacter sp.; assembly: GCA_018679695.1. Classification (GTDB taxonomy): domain Bacteria; phylum Bacteroidota; class Bacteroidia; order Flavobacteriales; family Flavobacteriaceae; genus Maribacter_A. The sequence goes on along the minus strand of JAHHKH010000402.1, from coordinate 7,121 downwards.
TAACTCCAATGCCGCCTGTTGCATTCGTGCCTTGGGCATAGGTGCCAGGCCCGTAATGTGCGGGTCCAATAGCCCTCAACCCCTGCTCATAGGACTTCTCCAGATGGCCTATGGTCACAATTGAATCGGCTCCTTCCAAACTCAATAGGTAACCAATAGGTTTTTTACCTTCTTTTGTATTCCAAAGTTTTAGATGGGTACTGAGTTGTTCGGCATTTTGAATTTGAACCATCTCACCTAGGTCCTCCATGGCCTTGTACCAAGCTAATTGGGCCTGGGTTTGTGCCCATGCTTGTTGTGGTGACCTCCATCCGGGCAAGGGATTGGTTTTGTTGGAGTAACGCGCAATTTGGGTAGCCACACATAGGCCTATGTTCCCTTTTCGCATGGCTTGTAAGGAAACGGTGTTCCTTGATCTATCGGGTTTATCACTCATCCCAATTTCACACCGTCGAATTTCCTCAACGGACCATGTTAAATCCCTATTCCATTCCATGGCGTTCATTGCAAGATCCAAGTGGGCATCGAATATGAACATATCAAATATTGATTTTTTGGTTTCTGGCAGCCACTTTCCAAGATCCGGTAATTACATTGTTTTCAGCGGTTAAAACACTATCGTATTTTGCCACTGTGGGGCAAATGTGCATAGGTATGGCATAAAATACATCGCCTTCCTTATACTCTTGGGCATTGTCGCATTGGACCACCAAGTGTTCCTCACTTTGTCCAATTTGCTCGCAATGTTCCAATCCAAAAATCCGTACTCTTGGAAACGGCATTTCAGGAGCTATTGATTTATGGCCCAGGTCAAAACAGAGTTTGTTTTTTTCCGGTTTACTTATGATTCGGGTTAACAATACAGCAGCAATCTTAAAATTCATCTCTCTGAAAGAGGTACCGTATCTTTCATCCCAAAGTAAAGTTGTACCGGGTGACGATTCTATATTTGGTCTTTTACAATGTATTGGGAATGTAGGCGATCCTCCCGCTACCATACCGATGGGTCCTAACCCCTCGCTCTCTAATTCCGCTTTAAATTTTAATACGGGTTCATAGGCAGTATTACAGACTTTTCTGCGTTCTTCCAAATCCTCATTGCGAATATGTCCATCATAGGTATGTAAGCCTTTGGCAATTATCAGTGGATTTTCAACCATTGATTTATAGAGTTCCTTGGCTTCCTCCCCAACTTCGATTCCCGTTCGGTGCATGCCATTATCAATATCTAACCAAAGCCCAATCATGTTGTTTTTGGATTTACCTAAAGCAATGATATCATTCAATGTTATTTGATTATCTACCAATGTTGAAAATGAAGTATTGGGATAGGTCTCTTTTAAGGTAAAAAAACGGGATAAATTAGCACCTACGGGTTGCATGGCCAATAAAACGTCCTCGGCACCACAACGTGCCAAGAGTTCAGCCTCTGCTATTGTGGCGCATTTGAATTTCTGTATGCCGTGTGCCATTTGCATTTCGATAATCTCGGCCATTTTATGTGTCTTTATATGTGGACGCAATGAATGTGTACCTCCCGCCATTTCGACCATGAGCTCGATATTCTTTTCTATCCGCTCCGGATACACCAATAAGGAAGGTGAGATAACCTCCGAAGTATCGATAAGTTTATACCACTCGGGAAGCTTCATATTTTCTATTTATGTAATTCGAACATCGCTTCAATTTCTACGGGAATGTTTCCTGGGAGCATCATTCCCACTGCACTTCGTACTCCGACACCGTTATCGATGCCAAAAACATCGGCCATAAGTTCACTAAAGCCATTGATAACCAAGGGATGCTGGCCAAATTCAGGGGTAGAATTCACCATGCCCAGAACTTTGACCACTCTCTTTATTTTATCCACAGAGCCAAAATGGGTTATGATAGTCGAGAGCATGGTTAGGCCAACTTGTTCAGCTGCCAACTTGCCCTGTCCTAAATTCAGATCCTCCCCAACACGACCCACCATCAAGGTACCATCAGTCTTCATCGGGCCTTGGCCCGAGACGTAGAGAAAATCATCAACTACCAAAACGGGTTTGTACAATCCGGCAGGAGGTGGTGCAGGTGGCAATTGCAGCCCCAATGCCTTAATTCTTTTTGAAGGTAAATTTTCCATTTTTGTTGATTTATATGAATATATCCAAAACAAGTACACCCAACAGTCCCATTATCCCTACGGTGGTTTCCATAACTGTCCATGTACGCAATGTATCTTTAATAGAAAGGTTGAAGTATTCCTTATAGAGCCAAAAACCCCCATCGTTGACATGGGATAACATTAAACTTCCTGAACCAATAGCCAAAACCATTAATTCAGGACTCACTTCTGAAGATGATAATAGCGGTAAGGCAATCCCAGCGGCAGTTAGGCCCGCAACGGTTGCAGATCCCACACAAACACGTATGGCAGTAGCAATTAGCCAAGCTAAAATCAGGGGCGAAATTGTAGAGCCCTTTAGTAAGGCTCCAATATAATCGCTTACCCCGCTTTCAATCAATACTTCTTTAAGGCCACCGGCTCCTGCGATTATCAAAAGCACCATTGTAATACCCGCTACAGCTTGTGCAACAGAAGCCATAACTTCTTTCATTGCACGGCCACGTTTTATTCCCAACGTATAAACCGCCACCAGTACCGATAGTAACATCGCCATTACCGGATTTCCAATTATCGATGTAATCTGGGTTATTATATTATCTTCTGGCATCAATACTTCTACCAATGATGCAATTCCAATTAATATAACAGGTAATAATGCCGTAAAAATACTGGTAACAGTACTGGGCATTTCTTCATCCTTGAGCACTTTTGGGTTAACGAATTCCTTGAGGGGTGTGGCCTTTATTTTTTTAATGGTCCGTGAAAATAATGGCCCCGCAATCACTATTGCGGGAATTGCAACCACGATGCCATACAATAAGGTCTTGCCAATATCCGCATCGAACATGACAGCTATTCCTGTAGGTGCGGGATGGGGAGGCAGATAGCCATGGGTTACCGATAGGGATGCCAGCATGGGAAGGCCCACATAAATCAAGGGCAACCCCGTAGTTGCAGCAACCGTAAATACCAAGGGGATCAAGATTACAAAGCCAACGGTATAAAACATGGGAATACCTACAATGAAGCCAGTTAGTACAACGGCCCATTGAATATTCCGCTTACCAAATTTATCGACTAATTTAGTAGTAATGCGTTGGGCCGCACCACTATCTGCAACTAATTTTCCAAGCATGGCGCCAAATCCCAAAATCATGATCAAGCTACCCAATGTCTTGCCTATACCTACCTCAATGGCCGTCAGGACTTTCAGAAATTCCATACCTTCGGCGACACCTACCACAAGGGAAACTATGACAAATGCAATAAAGGCATTGAGCTTGAATTTTGTAATCAGCAAAAAGAGTAGGACTATTCCAAAAATTACGATGAGTAATGGCATATAGCGGAATTAAGGCACTTATGTAAGCTTTAAATATACTATTTTGAACAAAAAAAGGGGCTATAAACAGCCCCATTTTTAGTTTATTCTTTCTCTGGCGATAAATATTTATAGATCATGCCGGCCAATAGGGCACCAATTATGGGAGCTACCCAGAACAGCCATAGCTGTCCCAAGGCCCAATCGCCGACAAAAAGTGCCTGACTTGTGCTTCGGGCCGGATTGACCGATGTATTCGTCACCGGGATACTTATCAAATGGATTAGGGTTAGGCAGAGTCCGATGGCCAAACCAGCCATATACTTAGGTGCTTTTGAATGTGTTGCACCTAGGATTACGAATAAAAACATAAAGGTCATAACCACCTCAGTAACCAAGGCTGCGGTCATACCGTATCCTCCAGGTGAATGTTCACCATATCCATTGGCTGCAAAATTGCCTATAGTGGCACCTGCTTGGCCTGTTACTATCAAATAAAGTATACCAGCACCTGCAATTCCGCCCATTACCTGGGCAATAATATAGGGTACAAGTTCTTTACCGGAAAATCTACCACCCATCCATAGTCCTATGGATACTGCCGGGTTGAGGTGACAACCCGAAATATGTCCAATGGCATAGGCCATGGTGACTACCGTTAAACCAAAGGCAAGGGCAACCCCGGCAAAACCAATTCCCAACTCGGGAAATCCTGCGGCCAGCATAGCACTGCCACAACCCCCCAGTACCAACCATAAGGTACCAATGAATTCTGCTATTAATTTTTTCATTTGTAATGTTTTAGTTAATGATTAATAATCGTTAGTGACTCCCAAGATAAGAATTTTTAATATTGGACTGGCAATTGGGCATTCGGTGGTTGTACTGAAGGAATAAATTTCATTTCCGCAAAGAAAATCTTTAAGTTTTCAGTATCTTGAAAGCTAATTGAAGAATGGAATTCCATTCTTAAATTCCTTAGGAAAAAGTTCTTTCACAAAGAACTAATTTGATAGCTGATTGTATAATTATAAAATAATGACTAATTACAACTAGAAAATGAAAAAAATTACACGATTTACCTTGGGCTTCTTTTTAATGTTGGGAAGCATATTGGGTTTTGCACAGGAAAAACCCGAATCTATTTGGGATGAAAAAACATTCGAAGGCTTAAAGTTCAGAAGTGTAGGACCTGCTTTTATGTCTGGCCGACTTTCTGATATTGCTATTGACCCCGCGAACGAAAATGTTTGGTACGCTGCTGTTTCCTCTGGAGGACTTTGGAAAACGATCAATGCAGGTACAACTTGGAAACCTTTAACCGATAAGGAGTCTTTTTATGCCACAGGTTGTGTAACCATTGATCCAAATAATAGCGGTGTCATTTGGTTAGGTACCGGTGAGAATAATGGAGGACGGCATATTGGTGTTGGTCATGGTGTTTTCAAGAGCACCGATGGAGGGGATACCTGGAAAAATATGGGACTTAAAAAGTCAGAGCATATTTCAAAGATCATTGTACATCCTGATGATTCAGATGTGGTTTGGTTGGCATCACAAGGTCCGTTATGGAGTGCTGGTGGCGATAGAGGGCTTTATAAAACAACCGACGGGGGTAAAACTTGGAACCAGACATTAAAAGTAAATGAATGGACAGGTGTTACCGATTTGGTTATTGACCCAAGGAACCCCGATATATTATATGCAGCATCATGGCAACGACATAGGAATGTTGCGGCCTATATGGGTGGCGGACCAGGTACGGCACTATATAAAAGTACGGATGGTGGCGAAACCTGGAATAAATTGGAAACAGGACTACCCAAAGAGGATATGGGTAAAATAGGTTTGGCCATTTCACCTATGCAGCCCGATGTGTTGTATGCAGCCATTGAATTGAAAAGAAGAACAGGAGCCGTATATCGTTCCACAGATCAGGGAGGAAGCTGGACGAAAATGTCCGATACCGTATCCGGAGGTACAGGTCCGCACTATTATCAAGAATTGATTGCATCCCCACATGTTTTTGATAGAATTTATTTGATGAACAACAATGCCTTGATATCCGAGGATGGCGGAAAGACCTTTGTGGGCATGAAAGAGGATGAAAAGCATGGGGATAACCACAGTCTTGCCTTTAAGGCAAATGATCCCAATTACTTACTCATGGGTTCCGATGGTGGTATTTATGAGAGTTTTGACCATTCCGAGACTTGGAAGTATGTTAGCAATCTACCCATAACCCAGTTTTATAAAGTGGCAGTGGATGACGCAGAGCCTTTTTATAATATTTTTGGAGGTACTCAGGATAACAATACCGAGGGTGGCCCTTCCCGTACTCTCAATTCAAGAGGTATTGCCAATCAAGATTGGTTCGTGCTTTTGGGAGGTGATGGTCATCAACCTGCCACTACCCCTGGTAATCCAGATATAGTATATGCGCAGTCCCAGCAAGGAAATCTGCATCGAGTAGATCGTACTACAGGGGAGGCGGTTTTTATTAAGCCTTACTCTAAACCTGGTGAGGAATACGAGCGTTTTAATTGGGATTCGCCCATTCTTGTGAGCTACCATGACCCGAAGCGTCTCTATTTTGCCTCGCAACGCGTTTGGCGATCCGATGACCGTGGTGATAGTTGGTCACCCATTTCCAATGATCTGACCAAGAACCAAGAGCGTTTAACATTGCCCATTATGGGTAAAAGACAAAGTTGGGATGCGGTTTGGGATGTCTATGCTATGTCTACCTACAATACGGTTACTTCCCTATCAGAATCACCGTTGGATGAGAATATCATCTTCGCAGGTACCGACGATGGCCATATTCAATATACCACCACTGGCGGTGAAAATTGGACCAGGGTTAATGTTAATGCACTTCCTGGAGTACCAAGTACTGCTTTTGTAAACGATATCAAAGCCGATCTACATGATACTAACATCGCCTATGTGGCACTCGACAATCATAAATTTGGCGATTATAACCCGTATTTATATAAGACGATCAATGGGGGGAAAACATGGAGTGCCATAAATAACGGCTTACCAAAAGGCACCTTGACCTGGCGTTTGGTTCAGGATCATGTAAATCGTAATCTATTGTTTTTGGCCACAGAATATGGCATCTATGTTTCTTTCAACCAGGGCGCGAAGTGGATTAAGTTTTCTAATGGATTACCAACTATTTCCTTTAGGGATTTGGCCATTCAAAAACGCGAAAATGATTTGATTGGCGCTTCTTTCGGAAGAAGTTTTTATGTCTTTGATGATTATAGTCCGTTACGGGAAGTTTCAGAAGAAATGCTCCGAGAGGAAGGCGTGTTGTTCAAACCAAGAAAAGCACTTCAATATACACCAGTACGAGGAGGTAGTAGAAGTCAGGGAGGAGACTTTTTCTGGGCCGATAACCCACCCTACGGGGCCGTATTCAACTACTATTTGTCAGATGCCGATAAGAGCATGGCCGACAGTCGAAAAGAAAAAGAAAAGGAACTTAAAAAAGCAAAAAAGGATATTCCATTCCCAGGATGGGATGCTTTGGAAAATGAAAAAAACCAAACAAAGCCGACAGCTGTTCTAGTGGTGAAGAATTCTGACAATAAGGTCGTGGCTAGAATCAATGGACCTCTTAAAAAAGGTTTCCAGCAGGTTTCTTGGGATTTGACCCAATCCATGAAAACAACCCTGACC
>JAHHKH010000396.1 GCA_018679695.1 Maribacter sp. | reverse complement strand
GTTAAAATAGCTGCTTTGGCGAGTTTTTTCATCTTGGTCAACTCCATTTCAGGCTTGAGTGGATTGATTTTGGCAGGTACCTTGGAACTCCCATGGATAGAAACACTGGTATTGGGGATAACGGTTCTAATCGGCGGTCAATTAGGGGTTAGGTTAAGTTTAAAGAAATTTTCTGCCAAGGGTATTAAAAGAATTACCGCTATTTTGGTATTTGTAGTCGGAGTACGTGTATTACTGGTAAATGGTATTAATATATTATGATAACATATGATGAAGCCTATAATAAAGTAATGTCCCAAACCCTTGAATTTGGAACTGAGTCCGTAGCCCTTCTTCAGGGTATTGGAAGGATACTTGCTGATGAGGTTAGGGCAGATAGGGATTTTCCTCCTTTTGATCGTGCCACCAAAGATGGTATCGCAATACAGTATGCCACCATTGAAAAAGGTATTGAAAGTTTTAAAATTGAAGGGGTGATTAGTGCGGGAATGCCGCAACGAAAGCTTAGTGATACCCATAATTGTATGGAAATCATGACTGGTGCTGTGGTTCCCGAAAATGCCGATACAGTAATCATGTATGAACACCTGAACATCAAAGATGGCTATGCAACCTTGAACACGTCTGTTGTAAAAGGGCAAGACATTCATTACAAGGGGAGTGATGTAATTTCGGGATCCGTATTATTAAAGAAAAACAAGCTTATAGGTGCTGCTGAAATAGGGGTATTGGCGGCTGTTGGCAAATCGGGGTTTTTGGTAAAAAAATTACCAAAAGTTTGTGTTATATCCACGGGAAATGAGTTGGTTGAGGTTTCAGAACAACCACTACCACATCAAATTCGAAAGTCAAATGTGCTATCGCTTTATGCAGCTTTACAAAAAGAAAATATCGAGCCCAAATTAATACACCTTCGCGATGATAGGGAATCGATTAAAAAAGAATTGATCCATATTTTGAAGACTTACGATGTAGTTCTGTTAAGTGGGGGGGTTTCGCGGGGAAAATTTGATTTTATTCCAGAGGTGATGGAAACCCTGGAAGTGAAAAAAGTCTTTCACAGAGTGGCACAGCGTCCTGGTAAACCATTTTGGTTTGGTGCTCAGGAATCCTATAAAACGGTGGTATTTTCTTTTCCAGGAAATCCCGTTTCCACCTATGCCAATTACCACATTTATTTTTTGCCATGGTTACGAAAGTCATTGGGTCATGGATCAATTGAGAAACATGTTCTAATAGAGAAGGCTATTTCAAATACTACATCATTGACCCGTTTTGTTCAAGTCAAAACCCAAAATAAAAAGGGGGTCATTTGGGCAATGGAGGTTCGTGAAAATGGTTCTGGGGATTTAACAAGTTTGGCGAATTCAGACGGATTTATTTGTCTTCGTCCCCGTGAAAAGGCCTATAAGAAAGGGGAATCGGTTCCTTTTATCAGTACAAATCCCCAAGCTTAATCGTACTCACACGCCGCTTGGTCATGTTTGGTGAAATACGATTTATAATTTTTAGCTTTTTCATCCTTGCAACCACAGAGGTTCAATAGTTCCATATTTCGGAATTCGGTATCGTGGCTTTCGCCTTGAATGGCAATGAAACCTTCAGTCATAGGGGTGCCATCTTTAAAGAGGTTTTTGTCCAAACCGTCTAAATGACCGCCGATTATGGGTTTGGTAAAGGTCATGACCGTATCACCTTCCACAATTTGATGTACGATTGAATCGCCTAATACCACAGCTTCGATATTCACCCATTTTTCCCTTGGATAAGTGGCTCCTTTTGTATCGGGAATACAATGTGTTTCAACCAATTTGCCGTCTATATGGACATGGCATCCGGGAGTACATAAATTACCCGTGGGCCGTTCACCATCACCACGTCCTGCCAACAATTGAAACTCCATTGACATGGGAAAGTCCTGGTTCAATGACATTGTTTTAGGATCCTGGCAATGTAACATAAAACCGTTGTTGGCAAAGGCCCATCCCGGGCCACCATTGACCTGTTCCCCTACCATTCTATATTGGGCCTTTAAGCGATAATGTGAAAATTTGGTTTTATAGAAAAGATGCCCGAATTTGCTATCAAAGGAATCATATTCCTGATACGAGACCCGAAGATTGCCATCGGTGACCTTAAATGTGTTGTTATGATTTTCTCCGTAAAGAAAACCTTTAATTTTAGGTGTCCAACCCTCTAAG
>JAHHKH010000388.1 GCA_018679695.1 Maribacter sp. | reverse complement strand
CTTATACAAAACTGTTGCCAGAAAAAATTAAGGTAAAATACAAACTTGAAGGGCAATTGACCAAATTGCGACGTTCAGTGGCCCATGCATGCCTTTATATTGGCCTAAATGGCTCACCTGAGGAATTAAAATTACCCAAAACCAATTATTGGATTTATCCTGATAGCACAGAAGACCATGATGCTGCAGTTGACCAATTTTTAAAGGATAACAACGCTCCCTTACCAGTGGTATACATCTCATTCCCTTCAGCAAAAGATCCCGATTGGCCAAATAGGTATCCTGGCAAAAGCACTATAGATATCATTACGCTCCAACCCTATAGCAACTTTGCAAAATGGGATGGTACCAAATGGAAGAAACGCGGCGAGGATTATGAGGAAAGAAAAGAAAAGACGGCACAACGGTTGTTAAAGGTCCTCTATGATTATTTACCGCATTTAAAGGGCAAAGTTGACTATTATGAATTGTCCTCTCCTTTAACCACAAAGCATTTTGTCAATTATACAGAAGGCGAAATCTATGGATTAGACCACACTCCAGAACGTTTTAGACAGAAATTCCTGAGGCCAAGGACCCCTATTAAGAATTTCTTTCTAACCGGGCAGGATATAGTTACAGCAGGTGTCGCGGGAGCCTTATATTCTGGCGTACTGACCGCTTCGGTAATCACTAAAAAGAATATCATCAAAAAAGTAATGGGGAATTCCAATTAAGCCAATGCAAAGAAAACTCAAAAGAATAATTGCTGCTGTACTACTGTTGTTCGTAGTTGCTGCAATTGCGGTCTATGTCGTTTATAATGAACCCTTGCCCACAGGAAAATCCGGTCCACAAGCCGATGCTTTAGCCTTAAAGATGTTCAACGCAGTAAATGGGGAAGCCTTCAAAAACACACGTTATCTTAGCTGGTCGTTTCGTAGTGGAAAGCACACCTATATCTGGGATAAAACCTTGGGTAAGGCAAAGGTTTCATGGGATGATATTACTGTTAATCTCATGCTCAATAATCCCGAACGCAGTTATGTTTTTGAAAAAGGAGTGAAAATCAATAATGACCAACGACGGGAAAAATCTATTTCAAAGGCCATTAAGTTGTTTAACAATGATTCTTTTTGGCTTGTTGCCCCTTTTAAGGTTTTTGATAGTGGGGTAGAACGTAGTTTGGTTGAATTGGATGATGGTACCAATGGGCTATTGGTTACTTATACCAGTGGTGGAAGTACTCCAGGCGATTCTTACTTGTGGAAATTACAACCCAACGGCTTTCCCATAAGCTATAAAATGTGGGTGAAAATTATCCCTATCGGTGGATTGGAGGCAACATGGGATGATTGGCAACTGGTTTCAAGTGGGGCCTTTTTACCCAAATCACATCGATTAGGTCCAATGAATTTGGATATGGGCAATGTCAGGGGATTTAATTCTTTTTAATTTTTTTATTTCAACTCATCAACAGCTTGTTCCTTCGATGTAACGCCTTTAGGCAATTCAATGAGCCTAAGGTTTCGAAATTGAATCTCGGCTCCTTCGGATTCAAGACAGAGATAGCCTTTTTTAATACTTGAATTTCGAATCCCATTCACGAATTTACCGTTTACCGAAAGTTTAATCGTCCCGTCAACACAAACAACCGTGTAACTATTCCATTGTTCTTTGCCCAAAGCCCTATTTTCAATGGATTTACTTCTGGTACCTCGCGGATTATCAGGTACCGTTTCGACCCCACCAACACCGAACAATTCACCATGAACATAAGCTATTGGAGGTTCTATACCGTCTCGTTTGTTCAATTTCACCCAATCCAATTCAAGCATTTGAACTTCTACACCTCCAGGTAAACGCGACTTTGGATCTGGTTTGGCATCACTCCAAACAAATACACCGGAATTACCTCCTGATTCCATATGTCTCCATTCTATTTGAAGAATAAAATTCTCGTATTGCTTGGCCGAACGCATTACGCCAATAGGATTTCCTGTACAAATAAGAAGATCCTTCTTGGTATACCAGGTATCCTGTTCGGTATTAACATTGATCCAATTGATACTTTTTTCGCTGCCTGACCTTGAAGTTACTTGTCCAAGGGTGGTTTCCGAACCGAAAACTATGGATTGGTCCTGGCCATAGGTTTTTGTTGAAAATATAGCCAATGCGAAAAGGGCGATACTGATTTTGATTTTCATATCATGGCATTTAGTAGCTTATACAAACTTGGTCTTTCCCGGAACCGCAATAGACGGCATTGACCATTCATAATCCCAGGCATAGTCCTCATTTTTAGGCCCAAGGGATTCTTTGGAATTCAAGGCTTGATCCCAAGAAATGGTTTGCCCCGTGTAGGCCGCCATACGGGCCCAAATTCCCAACATCGTGCTGTTCGCCATAAATTCACCATCGTTAAGTGGTTTTCCACTTCGTATGGCCGCAAAAAGCTCATCGTGTTCGGTCTGATACATATTATTACTTTCACCTTCGAATTTCCAACTTTGTTCAGGACCCTTGATTTCATATTGCCGACCAACATTGATTGTTGCAGTTCCATTCGCCCCAATTATATCTACACTATTTCTGCGGGAAGTATCGGCTTGTTGCCTTGTAAAATGATAGCCTTTGGCACCGTTTTCATATTTAAATTCCACAGCAAAATGATCATAAATATTACCATAACGTTCGTGGGTTCTAGCTTGTCTGCCCCCAGTTCCTACAGCACTTATCGGCATAACATCACCCATTGCCCATGACATCAAATCCAAACTATGGACAGCCATTTCAACGATAAAATCACCTGATAGCCAATTGTAGTAATACCAATTGCGCATCTGATAGGTCATCTGTGACCAATCTGATTGACGCTCCTTATACCAAAGTTCACCACCATTACGGAAAGTGGTTATGGTGTTAATGTTCCCTATATCCCCATTCAATATCTTTCCAAAAGTTGCTCTTTTGGCATTGTCATACCTAAAACAAAACCCAGAAACCAAGGATAATCTTTTATCCTTGGCCATTTTAGCAGCCGCCAATACTTTTCGAACACCAGGGGCATCAACGGCAACAGGTTTTTCGCAAAAAACATGTTTGCCCGCATTGATCGCTGCCGTCAAGTGGTCAGGTCTAAAACCAGGCGGTGTAGTAAGCAAAACAACATCTACCCCAGAATCCAATACTTTTTGATACGCATCAAATCCGATAAACTTTTGTGCCTTGCCGACTTTGACCTGATTACCAGCCACTTTGATAATCTCTGTAAATGCACTTTCCAAACGATCTTCAAAAACATCACCCATAGCGGTAAGTACGGCCCCCGGATCGGCATGTAGGGCTTGCACAGCAGCGCCCGTACCACGTCCTCCACATCCTATCAGCCCGACTTTTAGTTGAGAATCCTGTAGACTCATTTTCGCTTCCAACATACCTGAAGGATATACCAATGAGCTACCTACTAGAGCTAATCCCGATTTTTTTATAAATGATCTTCGGTCAATTTCTAACTTTGATTTTTTGGAATAATCTGCCATAATCCTTACTTAAAGTAATGTGTTTTATTTAACTTAAATATACTCATTATTAAATTCATTTTGGTTCCTAAATGAACAACCTGAATCATTCTCTTCAATAAACTTTTCAGGTATAATGTCAGGATAAAAAGTTTAAGTATATTACTTGTTTTTGGGAAGAAAGTATTATTTACTATTAAAAGCATGTCAGAAAAAAAGAAGTTTGGGACTTTTGCCGGTGTATTCACACCTTCTATCCTTACCATTTTAGGTGTTATCATGTATTTGCGCCTGGGTTGGGTTGTTGGGAATGCCGGACTTTTAGGAGCCATTGGGATAATAATCATTGCCCATGTAATTGCAGTTACCACAGGATTGAGTGTTTCTTCTGTTGCCACGGATAAGAAAATCGGTGCTGGAGGAATTTATTATGTCCTCTCGCGAAGTATGGGCATACCCATTGGAGGGTCTATAGGTATCGCCCTTTATGTGGGCACGGCCTTTTCGATTGCCTTATATCTTATTGGTTTTTCAGAGAGTTTCAATTCATATTTTGGATTCGGCATGTCGGTTAACGATTTTCGCCTTACCGGGACCTTCGCCCTTTTGGCACTCACTTTATTGGCAATAATCAGTACCTCGGTTGCTTTAAAGGCACAATATTTCATTCTGGCAGCCATCGTCATTTCCCTGCTAGCTATCTTTTTTGGTGCTTTCGAATTTGCCCCTCGGTCGGTTGCCTTGTTCCCCTCTGAAGGTGCAGTTTCCTTGGAGGTTGTTTTTGCTGTTTTCTTTCCTGCAGTTACTGGTTTTACTGCGGGTATCGCTATGAGCGGTGATTTGAAAGATCCTAAGAAATCAATTCCAATTGGTACGCTCGCTGCGATAGGTACAGGCTTGATAGTGTATATTCTTTTGGCCGTATTCATGTCTTTTGCCATAAATCCGGAAATATTAAGGACTGACTATAATATTCTTATGAAAATGGCCCTTTTTGCTCCTGCAGTGGTTGCGGGGATCTGGGGGGCGACCTTATCTTCTGCCTTGGGCGGGATTTTAGGGGGGCCTAGGATTTTGCAGGCCATGTCCAGGGATAAAGTAACACCTCAAATATTTGGTAAGGGAAGAGGAACGAACAACGAACCTATTAATGCACTTTTCCTCGTTTTTCTTATTGCGGAAGCCGGAATACTGATTGGTGAACTGGACGTAATTGCCCGCGTGGTATCTATGTTTTATTTAACCGCATACGGCTTTATAAATATTTCCTATTTTCTGGAAAGTTGGGCAAATCCTGACTTTCAACCCACGTTCAAAATAAAACGCTGGATTGGCTTGCTTGGTTTTATCGCTTGTTTTGTTGTAATGTTCAAACTGGATATGATTGCCATGATGGCTGCGCTTGCCGTAATTACCGCTTTATATTTTGGACTACAACGTAAAGAAGTAAAGATCCAATCGAATGATGTTTGGCGCAGTGTCTGGGAGAACGTCGTGAATAAAGGCCTCAAAAAGATAGATGAAAAGGACGATGAGAATACCAATTGGAATCCCAATATCATTCTATTCAGCGGAAAAAGTGACCATCAAAAATACTTACTTGAATTAGGCAAAACAGTATCGGGTCGCACAGGTATTGTTACGAATTTCAAGTTGATTCTTGACAAAAAAAATGAAGTACCCCTGCGAAAGGTTGAACAAACAGTTCGGGATGAAAATTTCAAGGAACTGGGTATTTTCGCTCGACAAATCAAGGTCGAAAACATCTATACGGGTATCACCAATATCGCCTCAACCTTTGGCTTCTCGGGAGTAGAGCCCAATACAATAATGATGGGTTGGCCCAAAGGATTGGAGAACTCCTCGGAATATGCAAAAATGACCGAGACGCTTTTGCACTTGGACTATAATTTATTGTATTTGGACTTTGATAGAAAATCCAAATTCGGGAATTACCGAACTGTAGATCTTTGGTGGAGGGAGACCGATAGCAAAAATGCGGAAATGATGCTCAATATTGCCCGTTTTATAATTGCCTCCCCAAAGTGGAACAGCCCTAAAATAAGGGTACTTTTTGTAAACAATAATAATGTGGATGTTGATTTGATACATCATAAGATCGCAAGACTCGTTGAGGACTTACGCGTAAACGTTGAAATCAAGATTATCAATAACGCAGTCGAACAAAAACGGTTTTATGATATCATCGCGCAGGAATCTGACAAGACCAATTTGACCTTGGTAGGTATCCCAAATTACAAGATCGAAAAACAGGCGGAGTTCGTATTAAAAACAAATCATTTATTTGAGACCATAGGTTCTACACTCCTAGTAAAAGCGGCCAATAATTTTAATGAACTTGATTTGGATTTGATCGAAAATGAATCGACGGTAGGTTAATGCTCAAAATAGATTACAAACCCTGGATTTTAGTATTGCTGTTCGTTCAAATGGTTTTGGCACTAATTGTTATGACCACAGCTATTTTCATTTTTAAAATTAGTGTTGCCGCTACAGGATTTTTAATACTAGTAACCGCATTTTCCAAACAGTTAATTAAAGTCTTTGACGGCTGGGTGGTTATCCTGGCTTTCATTAGGAGCTGCTTTGGGCATTAACACGGGAAATATGGTCAAATGGCCCTTTGCTATCGGAATTGCCCTGATTTTGCTATTCGATACTATTATCGCATTTAAGGAATTTGTGAATAACAACACATTGAATAAACTTATTTTACCTACCTATTACCTGGCGCAGATTAGTATTACGATTGCCCTATATACCAAAAGTACACCCCCTGTTGAATCATAATCGGCCTGAAGCTTAAATTTCGGTCAATCCGTATTCGTTCAGCACAATTTGCCATTCCATACTCTCTTTAATTTCCAATATTCTTTGTGAAATTTTTTGTTCTAGCCCTATTTTTCCACTTTCTAATGCAAAGGCATAGAACTGCACATCGAATTTTACGGGCAACACCGATAGTTTATTCAAGGTAGAATCTTGCCGAATACGATATCTTAAAATAGGCTCATCATATATAAAGGCATCAAGCTTATTATTTTGTAAATCGGACAGACCAGGAACAACGCCTTCATAAAGACGGATATCCTTAAAGAAATGGCTTTTTAAAAACTCATTACTGCTCGAATTCGTTACCGTTCCCACTTTACGGCCCTTGAATTCATTGAAACTATCAGGATTACTGTTCAACTGGTGTACCGTAAAGCCCGATGCAATACTGGCTGTTAGGGCACTAATAAATAACAAACCACCAAACATTAATACCAAAGAGGTTACCTTTCCCATTTTACTTTTTGGGGCCTTATCGCCATAGCCGACTGTGGTCAAAGTAACTGCTGACCACCAGATGCCATCCCATATTCCGCCATACCCTGTTCGGAATTGTTCCTTGTTCTTTCCACGCTCAAAAAACCAGGCTGCCAATCCAAAAAGAAAAATAATGAATACCAATAGCAACATACCTTTCAAAAAATTGGTATTGAAAAAGCCCGACACAAAACTTTTGAACTTTTTAAAAGCAGATACCTCGGCAATCGCAATTGTGGAGTTCGATGCATAGAACGAATCTGTGAATTCCATTTTCTTACTGCGTTCACTGGTAATTGTAAGAGGGTTGACACTCATATCAATGCTACCTATCTCTAGCGCATGGAGCATATCCTTAAACGCCATTGGCCTATACACAAATTCCAATCCTAGGTCGCTAGCCACTTTTTCCCATAACCAAATATTGATGCCCCCAAGTGCTTCCCCATCTTGAACAATAAATGGTGGGGCCAAACTATATCCAACCTTTAAAGTATCTTTCACCTCTTGGGCTCTTACCAGTACCGAAAAACAAGTGAGAAACAAAAGAAATATAATCCGCTTCATATTCTCAAAAATACGACTAAAAATGAATCGGGAAACAATCTGAAAAATGGTAATTTTAGTGTATAAAAATATAGCTAAATATGCCTATAGAAATTTTAAACAATACAGACATAACACCTTCAATAAAAAAGCAGATCCATGAATTATTCAAGACATTGAATGCCGACATGGACCAATGCGATATTGACAAGGTATTGTCACAGGGAAATGATTTTGTGTTCGCTTGTTATTGGGCTGATAATGAGCTCTTAGGAATGGCCTCATTGGCGACCTATAAGGTCATCTCTGGCTATAAGGGAATGGTAGAGGACGTAGTAGTTTCTGAAGCCTATCGCGGTCAAGGAATTGGAAGGAAACTCATGGAAAAACTAATAGCAGAAGGAAAACGATTGCACCTATCGGAAATACTCTTATTCAGTGGGCATCATAGAAAACCCGCCATCGCCCTTTATAAAAGTTTAGGTTTCGATCTTAAGAACAGCGGAATCTATACCTTAAAAGTCTAGACTACCTTTTACCTTGCCCAAGTTGGCTTTTTAATTCTTCCATTGATTCCTGGAGTTGTCGAAGCAGTCCCTTTTCGGTAGTTGCATCAATTCCAAAAGTAATCTTGCTATTTACTTGCCAAATTTCCTGAATCTGATGGGGCTCAATTTCATAAGGCGGGTAAGTTTCATTCAATGATATTAGGATTATATTATTGGAATTAGGAGCCTTTTCTATCTTTTTGACAAGCACTGCATCTTGTAGCACAATTACATATATTTTATTAGGGCCCACATGTGTAATATCCTCGATCGCCTTGGCCAGTACCCACTCCCCTGGCCTTAAGTTCGGCAGCATACTATCGCCCTCTACTTGAAAACCGCGATAGGAGGCGTTTCTGAATTCAGGAAGCGGCAGATCAAAAGCGGGTAATTGCTTGTACCAACTTGTATCCTGTATATTTTGAGGGTAACCCGCCGCAGCTTTGGCATTTACCAAAACCATGTTCTCATTATCTGCAGAATCCACGGTAACCACTTTAGGAATAACACTGGTATTCGATGGCTCCAAATATTGCATTTCACTAGCATTGAACAACCACAAGGGATTTATTTTGAATTGTTTCAAAAGCTCAGCTACCACTTTTCCTGATAATTTGGTTCGCCCTCTTTCAATATCGGCAGTGGTATTCGAGATGCCCAGGACCTTGGCAAATTCCGCTTGGGTAAAACCAAGTTCCCTGCGAACATCGGTAAAACGCTTTAATGTTATTTCATTTTCCATACCCAAAGATACAAAATTTGGAATATTTCCAAAATTATATTGGATTATTTCCATATTTAGGAATATATCCATATATTTGGAATATATACCAATTCAGGATGACAACAAATACAATTCAAGCCAAGCTCAGTTTTTTTGCCATGGCAGGAACACGGGATATCATATATGAAAATAGAATGGTCAAACACACAAAGAGAAGGAAATCAAGATCTGGTATTGCAGATAATAAACAGGACGACAAAGGCCTGGTTGTAAATCATAGTATACAGTTAAGTTTATTTTGAAAGTTATGGATAATTCTAAAATTTTAATTTACGATGGAAGCTTTAATGGATTTCTAACGGCAGTACATACCGCTTTTAAAAACAATTACGACATTTTAGGATTTCAAAAGGAAACCTACAAACAGAAAGGATTATTCGCGGATGTTGAAACTATCGTTACGGATTTGTCAAAGGCAAAAACGGTTTGGGAAAGTATTGAAACCAAAAACCATAACGGAATAAGGAACATCTATTTTGCCTATTTGAGTGAAATGGACGGTGTTGATTTCATGTTGTATCAATTCATAAGAAAAATTTACGGAAGGTGTAACGAGGGTCAAGTTGAACAAATAGTCCAACTTGAAACCAAGATTTCCAAGTTGGCGTTAAGTGTAAGGCGTGAAAAATCCCATGTTGAAAATATGATCGATTTCAAGAGGACCAATGATGATATTTATATTGCCGACGTGGAACCCAGTTATAATATACTTCCATTGATATCAAGGCATTTCAGGTATCGTTATCCTAAACATCCCTGGATAATTTTTGATAAGAAACGTGATTATGGTCTGCTCTATAATGGCAGCTTTATTGAAATAATTTCAAAAGAAATCAAAAATATGTACTTAAATTCAAGTTTGGGTTTTCATGCGTATGCACCAAATTCGTATAGACAAGCCATATAGTATAGCAACTATTTTGTCTTTTCCCCTATAAAATAATCGCTCTTATTTTGAAAAAGAACATTGAATGTTGTTAGGCTACCATAGATACGGGTAATATATTGTTGCAACTCAACCTTTTCCTGATCATTCAGGTTTTTGCTCGCATTGATTTTTTGTTCCATGACACGAATCCTGTCTCGCACCATGACAATTTTATGGAAAAAAGTTGTAATCGGAATTTCCTTATCGGAAAGTCCAGGGTCACCAGGGGACATTATAAGAGACCCTCCTTTCCATTTACTGGCTATGGCCGTTGCATTGCTGGTGTCACTCCATCTCCTTAAAATAGAGATCAAGGACATTTCCACATCCGAAAAACTCACCGTATCAACTTCATCTTCCACAGCCTCGATTACCTCAATATCAGAATCGATTGCAATGGTTTCCAATCCTCCTTCAATAAAAGTAACCCAATATTGTGTGGAAGAAACATTTGTGACAACGCCTTTGCCCAATTCCGAATGTTCAATCCGGGAACCAATACCCAATAATTTCATAATACTTGATTATTTATTTCGATCAAAATTAACTTTCAACAATGGAAAATCAAAACTCAGTCAACTTCCATTTTATAGGTCAAAATCGTACCTTTGCAACTTTGCTATGAAAAAATGATCAACAGTGAAGAGAATATAGAGATCAAAGGGGCCCGTGTCCACAATCTTAAAAATATCGATGTAACCATCCCTCGGGAAAAATTGGTAGTGATCACTGGTTTGTCGGGCAGCGGTAAATCATCCCTTGCCTTTGATACGATTTATGCAGAAGGACAACGCAGATACATCGAAACCTTCTCGGCTTATGCGCGTCAGTTTTTGGGGGGCCTTGAACGCCCCGATGTGGATAAGATCGATGGTCTTTCCCCTGTTATTGCAATTGAGCAAAAAACAACTTCAAAATCGCCCAGGTCTACCGTAGGTACGATAACCGAGATTTATGACTTTTTGAGACTGTTATTTGCTAGGGCTGGAGATGCTTATAGTTATACTACGGGAGAGCAAATGGTCAGTTATAGCGATAATCAAATCAAGGAACTCATAAAAGCTGATTACAACGACCGTAAAATAAATATTTTATCCCCTATTATAAAATCCAGAAAAGGACATTATCGGGAACTTTTTGAACAAATAGGAAAGCAGGGATTTGTAAAAGTACGTGTTGATGGTGAGATAAAGGATATAGTAAAGGGCCTGAAAGTTGATCGATATAAGACCCACGATATAGAAATAGTGGTCGATCGATTAAAAATCAGTGAAAATGCCGACTTGGACAAACGAATGTCAGATTCCATAAATACGGCGATGTACAGCGGCAATAATGTCCTAATGGTATTGGAAGAGGGCAACACTGAACCGCGCTATTTCAGTCGGGATTTAATGTGTCCGTCTACCGGCATTTCCTACCCCGCACCCGAACCCAATACTTTTTCCTTTAATTCACCCAAAGGCATGTGCAAAAGATGCAATGGCCTGGGGCATGTATATGAGGTGAATGAACTGAAGATTTTTCCAAACAAAAAACTTTCAATCGAAGCCGGGGGTATTGCGCCATTGGGACCATACAAAAAATCTTGGGCTTTCAAACAGATCGAGACCATAGCTCAACGTTATGGATTTCAACTTTCGGATTCTATTAATAAAATTCCGGCAGATGCTATCAACATTTTACTTAATGGCGGACAAGAAAGTTTTGAGATCGAGTCGAAAATCCTCGGTGTAAATCGAACTTATAACATCGATTATGAAGGAATCTGCAATTTCATAAAAAATCAGTTTGAGGAATCGGACTCCACATCAATTAAGCGCTGGGCCAAGGAATACATGGACAGGATTACCTGTCCCGTATGTAATGGTGCAAGACTTCGACAAGAATCACTTCATTTTAAGATCGATGAAAAGAATATCGCTGAACTTTCGCAAATGGATATTGCCGAAGTCGCTGAGTTCTTTGAAGGTTTAGAAAGCAAGTTAGATGGTAATCAATTGAAAATCGCCGAGGAAATCATCAAGGAGATCAAAACACGCATTCGATTTCTGTTGGATGTAGGGTTGGATTATCTCTCGCTTAACCGTAGTTCTAAATCGCTCTCTGGTGGTGAAGCACAGCGAATTCGTTTGGCCACTCAAATAGGTACGCAATTAGTAGGCGTATTATACATTTTGGATGAGCCCAGTATAGGTCTTCACCAGCGAGACAACAATCGTCTGATAAAATCATTGGAAGCACTTCGCGACATAGGTAATTCAATTATTGTTGTAGAACATGATCGGGACATGATCGAACGTGCCGACCATGTAATTGACATGGGCCCGAGAGCGGGACATCATGGTGGTGAAATTATCTCAGAGGGTACGCCAAACGAATTAAAAACGCACCATACCCTAACAGCCGATTATATTACAGGCGTAAAAGAAATAGCCCTTCCCAAAAAACGGCGTAAAGGGAATGGCAAGAAGATAGTGCTAACGGGTTGTACAGGCAATAACTTGAAAAATGTCACGATTGACATTCCGCTAGGTCAGATGATCGGTGTTACCGGTGTTTCAGGTAGTGGCAAATCCACTTTGATCAATGATACCCTCTACCCTATTATGAATGCGCATTATTTTAATGGTGTTCGCAAACCTATGCCCTATAAATCCATTAAAGGTTTGGAACATATTGACAAGGTCATTGATATAAATCAATCGCCCATAGGAAGAACCCCAAGATCCAATCCGGCGACATATACCGGTGTTTTCAGTGAAATTCGTTCCCTGTTTACCAAAACACCGGAAGCAGCCATAAGAGGATATAGACCAGGCCGTTTTAGCTTTAATGTGAAAGGCGGAAGATGTGAAACCTGTCAAGGAGGCGGATTGCGTGTCATAGAAATGAACTTCCTGCCGGATGTCTATGTCGAATGTGAAACCTGCAATGGCAAACGTTTTAATAGGGAAACCCTTGAGATTAGATATAAGGGAAAGTCAATTTCCGATGTTTTGGAAATGACTATTGATGATGCTGTTTCTTTCTTTGAATTGATACCCAAAATTCATCGTAAATTAAAGACTATTCAAGATGTGGGATTAGGTTATATCTCACTTGGGCAACAATCAACCACTTTGTCTGGTGGTGAAGCCCAACGTGTGAAGTTGGCCACAGAGCTATCGAAACGTGATACCGGCAATACTTTTTACATCTTGGATGAACCAACCACCGGACTGCACTTTGAGGATATAAGGGTGCTTATGGAAGTTTTGAACAAATTAGTTGACAAAGGAAATACGGTTCTGGTCATTGAGCACAACTTGGATGTAATTAAAATGGTTGATTATATCATTGATATTGGCTACGAAGGTGGTCGAGGAGGTGGAATGATCGTCTCCAAAGGGACACCCGAGCAAGTCAGCATGGATAAAAAAAGTTATACCGCACAATTTTTAAGAAAAGAAATGGGTTTTAATACTAAAAGCTCTAAGGTTACCATGAGTGAAAATTGAAATAATATTTAGGGGTTGATTTCTGATTACCCTATGATAGATTTATATATATGAGAAAAGAACAACATCACAAAGGTTGGAACGAAATTAAGACCAATGATTCATGGGCGATTTTTAAGATTATGGGTGAGTTCGTGACCGGTTTTGAAAAAATGAGCGCTATAGGGCCTTGTGTTTCTATATTTGGGTCTTCCCGCACTAAAGAACATATGGAATATTATAAGCTTGCCGTTAGTATTTCAAAAGCTATATCCGAGGCCGGTTATGGTATCATTACCGGAGGTGGGCCAGGTATTATGGAGGCCGGTAAT
>JAHHKH010000384.1 GCA_018679695.1 Maribacter sp. | reverse complement strand
CCATTATTGAACCTGAAAAGGAGATTGATGAACCTAAATTCTTGAGCGAAAAAGTCTTAAAATATCCTGAAACCCTTTTAGCGTCATTGGTTAAGGAATCAAAATATTTATTCAAGAATGCGATATTTGAAATTGTTGCCCATGCCTTGAATATACATCGGGAAGATATTACCTCTGATCTAAGGCTCAAAAAGGTAATTAAAAAATCAAAGGAGGATTTTAAAACCGATGTTCGTGAATTGTACTATACCAAGGTCAAAAATATCTATGGGGAGATATTACGGTATGCAACCACAGCACAAAGTGATTTGAAGTTGAGTAAAATTGAAAATCTACGGGTTTCCCAGATTAAGATTGCTAATCGCAAAATGGTCGAAATTGTTAACGATGTCAAGGAACTTGGCAGGAATGTTTCATTTTATTTGAATTCGGAGAATAAGCATATGCGAAAAGAATATGATAAGTTTCGGAAAAAGATCGTGAAAGTATTGCGGATCATTTATTTATTCAGGACGCAAGAAGAAAAAGCAGAGTATTATGACAAGCTTATAAAACTCAGGACTGAAGCTAAGGAAGGCAAGCATGAAACAACTGATTCTATCAACAAATTAATACGTGAAAGCTTAATCACCGTTGATATGTCCTCATCATTGGTAAATGACAATGACAATGTAAATGATATCATCAAGAAACTTATCGAGGTTGCTATTTTGCTTTATGGTGAGAAAGATTATTTGTTGGAAAATGTAGATTCAAAAGCGGCATAGCGCAGTACATTGGACCTTAAAGATTTCCTTTCATAAATAATATTGTTTTAACATGTTCAGAAAATCCTTGTTTTACATTTTTTTACTGGCGTTGGCCATAGTGTTGGTTTATAATCCAAATTTTAAGACCATTGCCGCTGGTGTTGCTATATTACTCTTTGGTATGATCATGTTGGAGGAAGGTTTTAGGGTATTTACAAAAGGACCTCTTCAAAATCTCTTAAAGAAAGCTACCGATAAATTATATAAGAGCATTGGTGTTGGGGCATTGGTGACTGCTTTTATTCAGTCTAGTTCTCTGGTTTCTGTAATTACCATTTCATTCATTAGTGCTGGGTTAATCGGTTTGTCCGGTGGCCTTGGATTAATTTTTGGTGCGAATATAGGAACAACAGCAACCGCTTGGTTGGTGGCCGGCTTTGGGTTGAAAATAAAAATTTCGGCATTGGCAATGCCCATGCTCGTTTTCGGAATTATATTTTCTTTTCAGAAAAAAGCATCTTTGAAGGGTATTGGTAATGTTTTGGCCGGTCTGGGATTTTTCTTTCTGGGGGTTCATTATATGAAAGAAGGATTCGATGTTTTTAAGGAATATATTGATTTGACGCAGTATGCCGTACCTGGATTTTTAGGGGTAATCATCTATACCGGGGTGGGGATTCTTATAACCACCATACTGCAATCAAGTAGCGCAACCTTAGCCTTGATACTTACCGCTTTATCGGCTGGACAAATTGATTATGAAAATGCCTTGGCTTTGGCCATTGGCGCCAATGTTGGCACTACAATTACGGCAGTTTTAGGCTCTTTAAGCTCTAATGTAGCAGGTAAGCGACTTGCGGGCGCCCATTTGATATTCAATGTAGTTACCGGTTTAGTTGCATTGGTCTTTATTTATCCTTTGGCGAATTTGGTAAATATACTCTCGGATGCATTTGGTATTTCAAGTACTGATTATACCTTAAAACTTGCACTTTTCCATACCATTTTCAATATAATAGGTGTACTTCTAATGATTCCTTTTATTAAAAAGCTGGAAATAATATTATTAAGATTTTTCAAAGAAGAAGAAAAAGATATTCATGAACCAAAATATTTGAACGAATCTGTACTGGAATTCCCGGCTTCAGTGATTTCGGCATTGAGAAAAGAATCGAAATACCTCTTTAAAAAAGCAATCTTTGAAATTGTGGCCCACGCTTTGAATATTCATAGGGAAGATATTAAGTCCGATTTGAAGTTGAAGAAAGTCGTAAAACAATCCCATGAAGATATGAATACCGATGTGGAAGAGTTATACTACACAAAAGTGAAGACCATTTACGGCGAAATCATAAAATATGCAACGACTGCCCAGAGTAGATTAAAACTGTCCAACAGGCAGAATAACCAAATATCAGAAATCATTGTTGCGAACCGTAAAATGGTTGAGATTATTAGGGATGTGAGAGAGTTGAACAAAAATGTAACACATTATTTAGACTCAGACAATGAACATATTAGAAAAGAGTATGATAAGTTTCGAAAAAAAATTGCTAAAGTATTAAGGGTCATTTACTTGTTCAGGACACAAGACGAAAAAGAGCAATACTATTCAAAATTGATTGCATTGAAACATGAAGCGAAAGAGGCAATGCGACAGGGAAATGATTCGATCAATAAATTGATCAGAGATGGTTTGATTACCGTAGAAATGGCTTCGTCATTGGTAAACGATAATGATAACGTAAATGATA
Source organism: Maribacter sp. (assembly GCA_018679695.1). GTDB lineage: Bacteria > Bacteroidota > Bacteroidia > Flavobacteriales > Flavobacteriaceae > Maribacter_A. The sequence goes on along the minus strand of JAHHKH010000384.1, from coordinate 904 downwards.
CGATAAAAAAATTGATACAAGTCGCCGAGCTTTTATATGGTGAAAAAGATTCTTTACTCGAAAAAGCTAGTTAATAAAAAAGTACCCTGATGAAACCATCAGGATACTTTTTTTAAATTTGAATCAACCCATATAAATGGTCTATTCATTAACTTCAATGTTCAAAAGTTCAATTGAACGATTATGTTCGTCATGATACAAGTTCAAGATATTCATATTGGCCTTGATCAAGTCTTGGGTTTCCAATAGAATACTGAAATACAGTGTCGTATTTTTTGGACTGGATTCCTCTGTTCTTGTTCGTTCTACTTGTTTTTTAATGGCCTCTTGAACTTTATCTAGTAATGCCTGTTTTTCTTCAATGATACCTGGAACGATTACTTCAAATGTCCTAGCTTCGAAAACCTCCCTTATTTTGCCGAAAAGATGAATCATTTTATCATTTATATCCAATAGCTCTTCGGCTTGTTTTTTCTTAAGGGCCTTATGGTTGTTGTTGACATGTTTATGACTCACTTTAGCAATTAGACTTGAAGATTGTGCTACATCTTGAATACTTCCTATCACATCAATATAAAACTTACTGGCCCCTAAATAAGAATCGTCTAATTCCTTTATGAAATAGAAGATATCATTTTGTAATTCCTCAATCTCATTTTCCAATTTAATAACCGTGTTCTTGGCCTTTTTAAGCGCATCCAGGTCCTGATCGATCAAACCATTGATGGTAATATGATTTATTTTACTGACTCTTTTAAGGGCTTTGGAAATATTATTCGCACTTTCTTCGATTACTCCATGAATTGAACTACTTTCTGCTCTACTGAGACTGTCCTCTGCCTTAACGGCTCTTGTTCTCTTAGTATGACTTATATAGTTTCTTACTAGTAATAATACGGCTAAT
>JAHHKH010000232.1 GCA_018679695.1 Maribacter sp. | reverse complement strand
AGGAGATGATACCACCGAAGGTCACAATGTTGAGGACGTAGACTTCGAAGAAGTCAAGTAGCCTGTCCTGAGCATAGTCGAAGGATAGACTTCGAAGAAGTAAAATAATTTCCTATAACACATGAATAAAAATCCCCTTGACTACTAGGTCGAGGGGATTTTTTGATTCCCAAAAAGCCCGTCTATCTAATTTTTAGACTGCGGTCAAGTTCACGTCCATAACCTTTTACCATGAGCGAATCATGTTGAAAAGTAACAGTGGCGAAAGAAGAAGTATCTTTGGTGTCGACCATACCCTTGAAATTCAAATAATGCACTCCGTTTTTTTCAACATAACCACCGGCATGGTTATGCCCATTGAAATAAAACTTCACGCAATCATATTTATCGATTATTTCTAGTAATTGACTATAGTTCCATAGATTATGACGGTCAGAAATCCCTAATACCGGGAAATGGCAATAGAATCCAACACGTTCCTTATTTTCTGTTGCCTGTTGTAACTCACCTTCTACCCATTGCAATTGCGCTATACTCAAACCACCATTCCAGGGTGCAATATTAGGCATGTTCTTATCCGCCAATAGGTTAAAAAGGGAATCGGTCTTTTGTTTTTTTGATGCGGTCAGTGCTCCATGCACACTCAGGTCATTCCCGTCTAATACAATAAAACGCCATTTGTTTTTGACAATACTATAGTAACGGTCTTCAATATCCATTTTTTCAAAGACCAATGGTTTCAATGAATCGGCAACGCTGAAATCATGATTACCCAAAACATGATAATTTTCTGATTTTAAGCTCCTCCAAATGGGAACAATGGTATCAAAGCTGCTAAAATCCTTATCAATAAAATCCCCCAAGTGAACGGTATAGTCCAGCGATTGTCTATTAAGTATGTCTACAGCTTGTTGTAATCTTGCTGGCGATTCCTTATAAAATCGAATATCGGTTGGTTCACAATTACAATACTGGCAATCAGCAATAACACCTATTTTGAATTCGGGATATTCAATTTTGTTATCTTTTTTTGTAGTACAGCTTAATGCGAAAAGAAAAATGAAAAGAAAGATTAATTTATTCATGAATGGGAACAATTTAAGTGTTGTTTAGAATTAATTGTGTAAAGATATAGGACAGATCTGCTTAAACAATCAAGTTTTTTCATCGAAATTCGGTTATTCACGACAATATTTACGGTATGGAAATTGTTGTATAGTAGTTTATAAAGTACTTTTGATATATGGATAAGAATTACTTCGTTTCATTATTACATTCCTTGTTGGCTTTGACTATTATGGGCGTGGGCAGTTTAGTTCAATCCCAAGAAATCAGAATATTCACAACGGCTGATTTTGATTTAAAAGGTCCTGTTAAAACTTGTTTGGTAAGTACTAAATACGGCAAGGAAACCTACGATTTCGATAAAGAAGGTAAGTTGACAAAATCAGTAACACGTTATAATGACACCGATTACGATGTTACCTACTACAAATATGAAGGTAATGAACTCATTGAGAAACGTTTTGAGAATTACAGGAACGACATATTTGAGAGTAGTACATCATATGCCAACTTTTATGAAATTGATACCATTCCTGTGCGAAAGGTAACCGAGAAAATAATTTCTTATGATAAGGAATTCCTGGACCGATATGAGTATCTATATAATGCTGACGGAATTCTTGTGAAAATCATTAGGACGAATAACGATGGGAATGACGAGACCTTAATTGAATATACAGACTATAAAGGCGAGCAGACCCAGACTAATTCCTTGAATGGCACAATACTAAAATCTGTGCGCAAGTCAAAGAAAATGACCAAGGCCAAAAAGGAACAGCATGTTGTTTTAACCAAAAAGTTCTTGGAAGGTGAGCCGCACACGGCTTTGGAAGAAATTTTTGATAGTAAAGGAAAACTCATTTCCGAGACCAAGTTTGTTCAAGACCCAAAGAAGAATCAGTTTACGCCCATTGAGGTCATTTCCTATGAATATGATGAAAACGGAATGTTGATTAAAACCGTATCAAAATCAGGTAAAGTCGTTGCTATCAAAGAATTCATTTATCAATATGACAAAGGGGATGAAGGCAATTGGATAAAAGAGATCATAACCCCTGAAAACAGCTATACTACCCGCAAGATAGACTATCACGAAGTTGAGGAAGCCGAAGTAAACGAACAGTAGTTTATTTGCGACTGAACAACAACTGGTTCATTTGCAGAATTAGAGTATGCTAATTTGAGCCACTATTTTTTCCATTCCTCTTTTAAGATGCCGTAGTAGCAGGTATTCCTTTTGACACCATCAAGGAGATATACGTTTTTTCGAAGAATACCTTCTAGGGTCCCTCCTGATTTCTCTACCGCCTTGCGTGAGCGTATATTGCGCTCATCTATTCTAAATTCAACCTTTTCAAATCCCATTTCAATAAAAGCGTAATTCAACATTAGCTCTTTCATCTGGCGATTGAGTCCACTACCATGGAATTCCCTTCCAATCCAGGTTGAACCTATTTCGAGAACGCAATTTTTCCAATCAATATTCATAAATCGCGTACTACCAGCATATGCTTTTGCCTTTTTGCCATATATGATGAAGGGAATCGTTTGACGGCGTTCTAGCCGTTCAAGCGCCACTTCTACGTACTTTTTCAGGGATTCGGGATTTTCAATATCCGAAGGAGAGTATTGCACTAAATTCTTTTGAGCAGCAATGGCATTTAACTTCCCATAATTTTTCAAAGTCAAAGGCTCAAGTTTAACATATTCATTTTCCAAAGTAATTGAATGGTCATTATTCATGGTAGATACAAGTTACAGGGATTTATACTCGCTTTTGGTCATGCGATACTGTATCAATGAAACATAAATGTTGTCTTCTACCGTATGACCCCTTTTTATATCATGGTCTTTGTATTCGGCTTCTTTGACCATTCCGTTTTTGGTCATAACCTTGCCAGAGGCTTTGTTTGAGGTTAGATAAACAGCAAAAATCTTGTTGAGCTTGAGTTCTTCGAAACCAAATTTAAGTATGGCCTTAACCGCTTCGGTAGTTAAACCCTTATTCCAAAACTCTTCTGCCAGCCAATATCCTAATTCTGCCCGATTGTTTTCCTTTTCAATCGTTAGGCCTATACCTCCTATTAACCCCAAGGTCTCACTATAACGGATGGCGAACATGAAGTTGTCTTTTGCTTTAAAACCGATGTTGGCCATATGTATCCATGCTACGGCATCTTCTTCATGATAAGGATGTGGCATAGTTCGTGTATTCTCCACGATCTTGATATTACCTGCATACTTGACAATATTTGAAATATCGGATGGCCTTATTTGATCTAAAATCAAGCGTTTTGTCCAAAGTTTTGGAAACTTATCCATACAAAAGGAATTGATTTAAGAGTTCTTTTTTAACTTCATGTCTGCCTTCGAAAATAATTTGTTTCGCCCTACCATCAAACAAAGTTTCTATTTTTTCGGATTCTTGCCGCAATCGTTCTGCCGTAATGTATTCATCTTTATCACCGACCAATGTGGTTATTTTAGTTTCATTTGTTCCCAAAAACCTAAAATCTTTCGGTGTTAATTCCTTAGGGATTCCACCCGCATAAAGTACCAAGTGATCGCACTTCAACTTTCTTTTAGCCACCCATCTTGCTGCAATTGAGACCCCTTGGGAATAACCAAAAATGATCAGTTTGCTATGTGCGGGAATATTTTCACTACTATAAACCGCATCTACATAGGCCAATATATTTGCAGTTTCTGTCACGGTATTTTCTTTGGTCAGCCAACTGGCACCAACATGACGGTATTCATTGTTCAAATAATATTTTGAAGGTGCCTGTGGGGCGATTATATAATTTTCTTCTGTGGGGAGCTCGTTGAAATATTTTATAAAATATTTACTCAAATATCCGATACCATGAAAAACGAACCAAATATATTTTGTTTTATCGGATAGCGAATTTAATGTACTATAGGTCTTGGTCGTTCGATAGTTGACTTGGTTTTCGTTTACTTTCATGAATCAAATATACGCCCATACCAAGGACAACAAAAAAACGCAAGTATTTTCACCTGCGTTTTTTAATTTTCAGATTGAATAGTTTATCGGAATTTCACGAACATAATAGATCAGATACTATTGCCAGCCATATCGATCTTTATGTTTTTTCGCTTTCCATTTTTTCGCAACTGCACTTTGCAGAATTTCCTAACTCCCGTATCCCGATAGTACGATACTAGATAGGCATCTTTGTGAATTATCCATCCGGGATTTTCATTATATATTTTATTCCGTACCGAAAAAGGTAAGGTAATATCATTGAACCTTTCGAACGAAGTTAAAATACGTCCGCTTTTGTCATAAGTGGCCATTATACTACCATCGTTTTGCGAGAACATGACTTCATAAACGTCAATGTCAGCATCATAGATCTCAGAATCGG
>JAHHKH010000379.1 GCA_018679695.1 Maribacter sp. | reverse complement strand
GTTAAAGGTGTAGATGCTTCGGCACGCTTTTTGGATGCATTGGCAGGGGAAAGTGATCCTGAGAAAAAGCGCAAGATCATTGGAAAGGTTTTTATCGAAGTTTTCGATGATGAAGCGAATATGGTAAAAAATGCAAAATGGCTGGCACAGGGAACTATATACCCCGATGTTATCGAATCGGTATCGGTAACTGGAGGGCCTTCGGCTACCATTAAAAGCCATCATAACGTGGGTGGGCTACCCGATTTTATGAAATTGAAAGTCGTTGAACCTTTAAAAATGTTGTTCAAGGATGAAGTTCGCAGGGTCGGCACCAGTTTGAAGATCGATGAAGAACGTTTAGGAAGACACCCGTTCCCAGGACCAGGTTTGGCCATCCGTATTTTGGGGGATATTACCCGTGAAAAGGTTGCCATTTTACAGGAAGTTGATGCTATTTTTATCAATGGATTAAGGGAATGGAAACTTTATGACAAAGTTTGGCAGGCCGGAGCCATGCTTTTACCCGTAAATAGTGTAGGGGTGATGGGAGATGAAAGAACATATGAAAAATGTGTAGCTTTACGAGCAGTCGAAAGTACCGATGGTATGACGGCCGATTGGGTAGATTTGCCCTATGAATTTTTACAGAAAACGTCTAATGAGATAATAAACAAGGTACCGGGAGTTAACAGGGTTGTTTACGATATAAGCTCTAAACCTCCTGCTACAATTGAATGGGAATGATTATGAACCAATTGATCAAGAATATTCTTGTATTGCTAGTATTTACCATAATAGGATGCAAGGCAACAGCTCAAAAATTCACAACGCATGCAGTGAAAGAAGGGGAGACCATAGAAAGTATTGCCAAGCAGTACAAGGTAACCCCTTATAACATTTTTACCTATAATAAGGAAATCAAACAAGGCGATGATTTAAAACCCAATACCATATTGGTAATTCCTGTGGGTGCAAAGGTTTCCAATGTAACCGGTGATTCAATAGACGTCAATTCCAAACCCGTGGTCATGGAAGAAAAACCAGAACAGGAGGAACCTATCGGATTTACGACACACAGGGTAAGAAAACGTGAAACTTTGTTTGGTATTTCACAACGATATCATATCACAGAGGATGATATTAAAAGATTTAATACAGAATTATACTCTTCGCTCCTTAAAAAGGGAATGAGACTTAAAATACCCAAATACAAAAGGGTGAAGCCCGATGAGAATGCCATTAATGAAGAAGATTATGAAACCTATACTGTAGCACCCAAGGAGACTCGTTGGAGTATTGCCCATAAATATGGAATTACCATCGACAGTATGCTGGTATTGAATCCCGATCTTTCAAAGAATAATAATTATTTGGCAGAAGGTCAGCAGCTCAAAATGCCGAAGCCATTGGGTAGTACTATTGAAGATCAAGAAACGCAGTTGTATATTTCCTATACGGTTCCTGCCAAAATGAATTTTTACCGATTGGAAAAAGATTTTAATGTAAAAGCAGATGAGATTGTACGATTGAATCCTGAAATTGCTGAGCGGGGCGGTTTGAAGGAAGGCATGGTTATCCGGATTCCTGAGAGAAAAACGGATCCGGGTGAAGTGAATACGGATAACTTCATCTTTTATGAGGTAAAACCAAAGCAGACCGAATTTTCATTGACACGGAAATTGGGTATTTCCTATAAAGATCTTTTGGAATTGAATCCAGATTTACGGGAGGGATTAAAAGCAGGGATGGTATTAAAGCTACCCAAAGACCAAGTAGGTGATTTTGAAGTGCGCAATTCCTTGGTTTTGGATAAATTGAATCTATTGGACAGCATTAATCCCTTAAATAGGCCTAAGTTGGTGTTCATGTTTCCTTTTCGATTGAATCGACTTGATTTAAATGACAAGGAATCGGTTAAGGAATCAATAGAAAATAGGAACAGTCTTAAATATAGCTTGGGACTTTATTCCGGGGCATTGATGGCAATAGATTCTATGGCTAAATTAGGAATTTCAGTGGATGTAAAAACGTATGACAATCAATTGGATCAATTAAAGACCAAAGAAATATTAAGGGGTGAGAATCTCACTGAAATCAGTGCCATCGTTGGTCCGTTAGATCTTCCATCCTTGAAAGAAGTTGCTGTACAGGCATCGCAATACCAAGTTCCTGTTATTGCGCCCATACCAGCAAAAAGTGATTTGAGCTTGAACAACGTCTATTTTTCCTATACCTCGGATGAGGTGTTGCGCGGAAGGATATTGAACTATGTGGAAGAAAAAATAACTGAGGAAAATATTATCATTATTGCAGATGAAAAGAGTAATGCCACCAAGGAGTTGATCTTATCAAGGTTTCCAGAAGCAAAAATCCTTGAAGTAAGGGAAGAAGAAGAAAATATTGGCATTAATAGGGAAAAGTTGGCCACATTGCTATCCGAGGAATTTGAAAATTGGGTTTTTGTTGAAACAGAAAATTTTAAACTCATTTCAAGTGTCGTCTCCATTTTAAATTCTTTTGAGAATTCGTTATTAGATCCCGAGGTGAGTACGGAAAAGGTTCAGGTGAGAATGTTCACCACCAATCACAACAAGGCCTTTGACAATGACATCATCTCAAGCACGCATCTATCCAATCTTAATTTCACTTATCCATCGGTATATCGTGAAGCGGATAATAGCGCTTTTATTGAGTCTTATCAAAAACGATTTGGTGATATACCTGATCGTTATGCTGTTCGCGGTTTTGATTTAACGTACGACCTCTTGCTAAAGTTGGCCTATAAGAACAATTTGATGGATGTTTCACGAATAATCGGTGAAACTGAATACGCAGGGAATAAATTTTCATATGAAAAGGATATGACCTCAGGGTACTTTAATCAGTCTTCCTATATCATGGCGATTAATGATCTTAGGGTTGTTGAAATAAAGGAATGATCATGACTTCAAAAGTAACTTACACGGGTAATTTGCGTACCAAGTCCGAACACTTGCGTTCAGGGGATTCATTTATTACCGATGCCCCAGTGGATAATAATGGCTTAGGGGAAGCATTTTCACCCACAGATACCGTTGCCACTGGTTTGGCGAGTTGTATGATTACTATGATGGGGATTAAAGCCAATAGTCTGGATGTTGATCTGACCAACTCAACAGCTGAGGTGACCAAGCACATGGAGGCCAATCCTCGACGGATATCCAAAATTGAGGTAAGGCTTAGTCTACCCTCAAATGTTTCTGAAAAGAATCGTAAGATATTGGAACATACAGCCAATACATGTCCGGTTCAATATAGCTTGCACCCCGATATCGAAAGACAAATCTCCTACAATTGGATTCTTTAAGATACGCCCTGTCCCTTTCGCTCTTGGTGATCATGGGTTTTAATAGACCCCAAGATTATGAAACCATAGCCTGGAGTAATGAAAACAAATTGACGTGGGCAGATTTCCAAGGGAAAGCCCCGAAAAACGACAGGGCTGCAGCTACCACAGCAAGTGGTATTTCGTACCAATTCTCAACCGTGGGTTCAAATGGCGAAATTGAGATCGATTATAAAGTGAGTACTTTTTTCTATCCCAACAAATCCTGGTACCAGCCCCATTTATGCGATACCTTGATATTAAGCCATGAACAACTCCATTTTGATATCTCGGAACTCTTTGCCCGAAAGATGCGAAACCGTTTGGCAACGAGCAAGTTTACCCAAAACGTAAAGGCCGAGGTAAAACAGATTTATAAGGAAATATTGGAAGAATTGGAAGACTTTCAAAACCGCTATGATGACCAGACCAATTTTTCCAGGGATATGGAACAGCAGTTGATTTGGAACACTAAAATCGCGGAGGCCTTGAAGCAATAGTATTTACTATCGGATTATAATTTGGATAATCCTAACCCTTCCAATGGATCAATTAAACGTCGCAAATGGTTATCCCTTGTTCCAATGCCTCAATTTTGTTCTCCCAAGTAGGAACAAATTCTTGGGCCACGTGACCTTTGAATCCAGTCTCCAAAATGGCTTTCATGATAGCAGGATAATATAATTCCTGGGTTTCATCGATCTCATGTCTTCCTGGGTTGCCACCGGTATGATAATGTCCAAAATAGTCGTGGTATTTGTTAATGGTTCGTATGACATCCCCTTCCATGATCTGCATATGGTAGATATCATATAATAGTTTGAAATTATCGAATCCCAACCGCTTGCAAAGTTCAACTCCCCAATCTGAATGGTCGCACATATAATCGGGGTGATCCACTTTGCTGTTCAATAATTCCATATGGATTATGACGCCATGCTTTTTAGCTAATGGCATGATTTGTTTCAATCCTTCAACGCAGTTTTTAAGTCCAACAGTATCATCCATTCCCCTGCGATTCCCACTAAAACAAATAAGGTTGGTATACCCGGCCTTGGCTACTATAGGAATCATTTTTTTATAATTCGCAATTAAAGTTGCATGGTAGTTGGTATCACACCACCCCTCGGTAAGGCTTATTTCAGCACCGTTGCACATTGAACAATGAATATCATATTTTTTCAGTAATGCATAATCCTTCGGCCCTATTAGGTCAATTGCCATAACCCCAAGCTGATTCAAATACTTAAGAAATTCCTCCAATGGAATACTGTCATAACACCATTGACAAACGCTATGGTTAATATTATTTTTTAGTTTCATAGTTTTAATGTTTAAAGCATCTGCTGCTACAACTGACTTACTGGCTAAAAACCCAACGGTTGCAGCTGCTGAGGTCCCAATGAAAGCTCTTCTTTTCATGATTATTCATATTGGCTTATTACATGTTATTAAAGATAATTCATTTAGATTTATAAAATGGAAATAACGCCTGATTATACGAAGCTAATTGAACTTGCCCATTATAGAATGCCGATTGGTAAATTCAAAAATCGCTACTTGGTAGATTTACCGGAGCCTTATTTAATATGGTTCCGGCAAAAGGGATTTCCAAAGGGTAAGTTGGGTGAATTATTAAGGGCAATGTTAGAGATCAAAATCAACGGATTGGAACCGCTTATTCATAAAATACAAAAAGAATTTCCGAAGGAATCCCTGTAATTTGTTAATGCAATTCGTATTTTTGCTTGCGTTACGAACTCAATCGAGCGCTTCATGTCACAAACCAAATACATTTTTGTAACTGGTGGGGTAACTTCTTCCCTTGGTAAAGGGATTATTGCTGCATCATTAGCCAAATTACTTCAGGCTAGGGGTTACAAAACCACCATCCAGAAATTAGACCCTTACATTAACGTCGATCCAGGTACTTTGAATCCATATGAGCACGGCGAATGTTATGTTACCGATGATGGTGCCGAGACCGATTTGGATTTGGGTCATTATGAACGATTTTTAAACGTAAAAACTTCACAGGCCAATAATGTAACTACAGGTAGAATTTATCAAAGTGTAATTGAAAAAGAGCGTCGTGGGGAGTTTTTGGGTAAGACGGTTCAAGTTGTGCCGCATATTACCAACGAAATTAAGGAAAGGGTTCAAATTTTAGGGAATAGTGGTGAATATGATATTGTAATCACAGAAATTGGTGGAACCGTGGGTGATATAGAATCCTTACCCTATATAGAGGCCGTTCGTCAATTGCTATGGGAATTAGGTGATTTTAACGGGATTGTGATCCACCTAACACTCGTACCTTATCTTTCTGCTGCAGGGGAACTGAAGACCAAGCCAACCCAGCATTCAGTCAAGACATTGATGGAAAGTGGTATCAAAGCAGATATTCTGGTTTGTAGGACCGAACACGAGATATCGGATGAGATAAAGGACAAGCTGGCTCTATTTTGTAATGTACGACGTGAGGCCGTAATTCAATCAATTGATGCCTCGACCATTTATGATGTACCCATTCTTATGCAGGAAGAAGGGCTGGATACCGTCGCATTGAGAAAATTGAATTTACCTGACAACATAGCACCGGACTTGAAGCAATGGGATGAATTTTTACATAAACATAAAAACCCTAAGCATGAGGTTACTGTAGGCTTGGTAGGTAAATATGTAGAATTGCAGGATTCCTATAAATCCATTCTGGAATCATTTATACATGCAGGTGCTACCAATGAAGTACGCGTTAATGTTAGGTTCATTCATTCAGAACATATTTCGAAGCGCAATATCGAAAAGAAATTGCATGGTCTTGATGGCATAGTAGTAGCACCAGGATTTGGCGAAAGAGGTATTGAAGGTAAAATTGAAGCCGTCAGACATGCACGTGAGAACAGGATTCCGTTTTTAGGCATTTGCTTGGGTATGCAAATGGCCGTCATAGAATATGCCCGCAATGTATTGGGACTTACTAAAGCCAACTCTACTGAGATGGATGGTAGTACACCCGATCCGGTAATCAGTTTAATGGAAGAACAAAAGTCGATTACCAATAAGGGAGGGACTATGCGTTTAGGTGCGTGGGATTGTCACTTATTAGACGGTACATTGGTAAAGCAAGTTTATAATGAAGAAAATGATATTTCAGAAAGACACCGTCATCGTTATGAATTCAATAACGAATATAAGGAGCAATTAGAAAATGCTGGATTGAAAACCTCAGGTATCAATAAGGAAACCGGACTTGTTGAAATTGTTGAATTACCCACTCATCCTTGGTTTATTGGGGTGCAATATCACCCTGAATACAAAAGTACCGTTGCAAATCCGCATCCTTTGTTCGTTGGTTTGGTAAAAGCGGCCTTGAGGCATAAAAAAGAACAAACTAATGCCAGTATGGCATAATCTACACAATTGGACATATATTTGCTGACTGTTTAAAGCCGTTCTGGTAGGGGATGGTTAAAATTCAATCTTAAATGGAAGAAAAGAAATTAGATATTAATTCTATTATAGGTTTCGTACTCATATTTGGTATACTTATATTTATGTTTTACCAAAATAAGCCTACACCTGAGGAGATAGAGGCGCAAAAAGCTAAGCAAGAACAGGTAGAGGCAGAAGCCCAAACTGAAGAGCAACTTAAAACCGTAAAAGAGGAACCAGCAGCAATAAATCTCCAAGATTCCACGGCAGTTGCCGATTATAGAAGTACCATTGGTGCTTTTGGTTATACCCCGGCTTCAGATGCCATTACCACTTTGGAAAATGAATTAATATCCTTAAAGATCAGCAATAAGGGCGGACAAATTGTTGAGGCCAAAATGAAGAATTTTGTTACCCATGATTCAGTGCCCGTTTATTTGGTAAAGGATGGTAACGCCTCATTCGGATTAAATTTCTCTACCTCGGATAATAGGGTATTGAATACTGCGGATCTGTTCTTTGAACCCTCAATGAGTAGTGATGGTAATAACCAGGCGCTTTCCATGAAGGCGAAAGTGGCTCCCAACAGATATTTGGAGTATCGATATGAAATGAAACCGAATGATTATTTGGTTGATTTCACAGTTCGTTCGCAGGATTTGGATGGAGTCATCAATAGTAGTATGCCCGTTCAATTGGAATGGACATTAAAGGGAATTCGCCAATCGAAAAGTATACAATATGAAAACAGGTATACAAGACTCACCTATAATCATGAAGATGACAAAATAAGCAAACTGTCCGAGGGAAGTGATGATGAAGAGACCGAGGAGAATGTAAAATGGTTGTCGTATAGACAGCACTTCTTCAGTTCTATCCTAGCGACCAAAGAAAGGTTTAAAAAGGCCGAATTAGCTTCTGTAAACCTTGTTGAGGAAGAAAGTAGAACGGCTGGCTTTACTAAATCCTATGCTTCAAAAGTAGATTTGGAATTGAGTGGTGGTGAGCTTTCCCAGAATATGCATTGGTATTATGGGCCAACCGATGTTCAGGTTTTAGATGATTATAAGGACTTAGGTCTTGCCGATTCGATCCCATTTGGTTGGGGGATTTTCGGCTGGATCAATAGATATGTGTTTACGCCATTTTATACTTTCTTAAGCACTTACTTCCCCTACGGAATAGCCATTGTTATTATGACAATCTTGGTTCGTTTGGCCATGTCACCAGTAACTTATAAGTCCTACTTGTCACAGGCAAAGATGAAAGTGTTAAAACCTGAGATAACGGAATTGGGTGAGAAGTATAAGGACAATGCAATGAAAAAGCAACAGGAGACCATGAAGCTGTATAATAAAGCTGGCGTGAGTCCAATGAGTGGTTGTGTTCCGGCGTTCTTACAAATGCCGATTTTCTATGCCCTTTTCATGTTCTTCCCAACTTCCTTTGCATTAAGACAAAAATCTTTTTTATGGGCAGAGGATCTTTCGTCCTTTGATACCATTTATCAATTTCCCGAAGGGTTTTCGATACCGTTTTATGGGGACCACATAAGTTTATTCCCCATTTTGGCTTCGGTAGCTATCTTCTTCTATATGATGATGACCACTGGGCAGAATATGCCGCAACAACCAGGTATGCCCAATATGAAGTTCATCATGTATTTGATGCCTTTTATGATGTTGTTTTTCTTTAACAACTATGCGAGTGGTTTGAGTTTGTATTATTTCGTTTCCAATCTGATCACAATTGGCATCATGCTCGTTATAAAAAGATTCATATTGGACGAGGATAAGATTCATGCCCAGATTCAGGAACAAAAAAAGAAACCCAAAAAAGAAAATAAGTTTCAGCGAAAAATGCGTGAAATGATGGAACAGGCAGAAGAGCAGAAGAAAACCGGTAGAAGATAGATTTAAGGGAATATTAAATAAAAGTTATTTCCTTTTTAAATTATCCCTGCGAATATAAACCAAAAAGCCCTGACTTTTAAGTCGGGGCTTTCAGCATTAATTAGGTTTAGTTTGGTAAGATTTGGGATGTCAAAGATGAAACTAATAAAGTGTTTTTTAAATTAAAAGTTGTCAAGTGTTCATTTTTGTATGCTAAAGAAGGTTGAGATGTTGTTTAGTGATTTGGTACCGTTTGAATTTTGGTTTTAAGACACAAAAAAACTTCCAAGTACCAAATTACACAGGTTTAAAATTTAGTACAAGGAAGTTCTCAAACAACCAATAAATCACAAACTAACTAACATGCCTGACTAATGGCCCAAAAGATTTAGTACCTCTTGGGACAATAGTACTTTATCTATAACATGTACAATTCCGTTACTAGTAACAACATCCGCTGCAACTACATTGGCATCTACATGGGTTTTATCTCGAATAGCAACGCCATGATCTACAATGGCAAAAACAGATTCCCCTTGAAAAGTTTCGATTTCCTGATGATCACTAAGATTTCCTGAGGCTACAGCTGCACCAGCAACAACATGGTAGGTAAGTATCTTTGCCAATATGGCCTTTTCTTCGTGGGTATCAAAATCGGCCAAGCTGTGGTAATCATCCCCGAGTGCATCCAATAAGGCAATGAACGCCTCGTTGGTAGGAGCGAAAACGGTAAACGGTCCTTCACCACTCAATACTTCAA
>JAHHKH010000369.1 GCA_018679695.1 Maribacter sp. | reverse complement strand
TTCAATACGTTCTTGCACATACTTTTTAAGAATACTGCTCAAAACGGCTGTTTCAAATTCATTTAGTTCAATAGCCTCTGCAATGGCTGGCATCTCGTTATCAACGATTTCATCTGCGGTTAAATTTTCGGGTTCTTTTTGTGGCGTTTGGGCTTGCGGAATAGCACTTCGTCCACGACCAAGCCCGGAACCTCTTCCATAGCCATATCCGCCATAACCATATCCACTTCCATATCCATATTGTGCCTGTAATTCGACCGCTCCCAGCAACAAAGTCAAGAGTGCAATCAAGTATGTTTTATTAATTTTCATAGGACTGCTAGTTTGTTAGAATTCAAAAATAGTCTAAGGTTTAACCCGTATAGGTTAAAACTTTGTTAAACAATGTGTTTCCCCGTCGTGCGTAAAAACAAAAACGATATCAAAGCATAATAACTAAGCTTAATATTTCTAGATAGAAGGTTAAGAAACGGGGTGTTTTATTTTAAAAGATCGATTATACGTTCAGTTGGTCTGCCAATCACTGCTTTGTTACCCTTGATGACAATAGGTCTTTCGATTAGTTTTGGATTTGCTATCATAGCTTCCAATATTTCATCATCACTTAAACTTTGGCCTCTGTATTTCTCTTTCCAAATCGCCTCATTTTTTCGTACAAGGCTTTCGGCAGATATTTTCAATTTTTCCAGTATTTGCTTTAATTCCTCTTTTGAAGGAATATCTTCCAAATATTTGATCACTTCGAATTTTTCGCCTGAATTCTGTAATGCCTGCAGACCTTGTCTGGATTTAGTACATCTTGGATTGTGGTATATTTGTATCATAATTTATGGTTTTAAACAACAACATTCAGTGCGCTTAATGCTGCCAATAATTGCTTGGCATTTCTAAAATGGATACCATGAATTCCAAAGGTTGTGGCTACCTCCACATTATTGATATTATCATCAATAAAAATCGTCTTTTCGGGACTAAGATCATATCGATTTATAATTATCTCATAGATTTTTTTGAATGGTTTCCTTGTTTTTTCTTCACCTGAGACCACGATGCCATCAAAATAACCCAGAAAACCATAACGTTGCAAAGCTACAGGAAATGTTTCCGCACTCCAATTGGTCAATGCGTATAAACTATATGCATTCAATTGCTTTAAACGATATAAAATAGTTATGGTATCGGTGATGGTGCCCCCCAACATTTCTGGCCAACGATCATAGTACATACGGATCCATGCTTCACATTCAGGAAATTGATCCACCAATAGATCTGTACCTTCTTTTAATGGTCTACCGGCATCATGGGCTTCGTTCCATTCCGAAGTACAGATATTGTTCAAAAACCAATCAACTTTTTCCTCATCCCCATTAAAAACATCACGATATAGATATTTGGGGTTCCAATCGATTAGTACCCCGCCTAAGTCAAATATAATGGTATCGATCGTTTTCATTTCAAACCATATTGGTCATTCCTGCTCTTTTTGCCCCATCATCATTAAAAAGGCCTTCAAGAACTGATCAATATTGCCATCCATTACAGCGTCTACATTTCCAGTCTCCTCATTTGTCCTAACATCCTTCACTAATTTATACGGATGCATTACATAGTTTCTAATCTGGGATCCCCATTCAATTTTCATCTTTGAAGATTCAATCTCGTCCCTGGCCTCCATTTTCTTACGTAGCTCAATTTCGTATAACTGTGATTTCAACATTTTCATAGCAGTGGCTCTATTATCGTGTTGTGAGCGCGAATCAGAACAAGAAATCTGAATACCTGTAGGCTTATGAACCAATTGAACTTTGGTTTCCACCTTATTTACATTCTGACCACCGGCACCACTGGATCTGGCCGTGGTTATTTCGATATCAGCAGGATTTACATCAATCGCAATGCTATCATCCACTAAAGGATAAACATAGACCGATGCAAAGGAGGTATGTCTTTTGGCATTACTGTCGAAAGGGGAAATGCGAACCAAGCGATGTACACCATTTTCACCTTTTAACCAGCCAAAGGCATATTCACCTTCAATTTCCAAGGTGACCGTCTTGATACCGGCGACATCACCTTCCTGATAATTGAGTTCCTTTACCTTATAGCCGTTTTTTTCGCTCCACATCATATACATCCGCATTAACATAGCTGCCCAATCACAGCTTTCGGTTCCTCCGGCACCAGCGGTTATCTGCAATATTGCAGTAAGTTCATCACCTTCTTCCGAAAGCATATTCTTGAACTCTAATTTCTCAATTACCTCAGTGGCTTTTGCGTATTGGGCGTTAACCTCGGCTTCGGAAACCTCACCTTCCTTTTGAAATTCGATAAACACTTCCAAATCATTGATCAGTGTTTTGGCAGCGTTGAAATCATCAACCCAATGTTTTTTGGACTGAATGAACTTCATTTGTTCCTGTGCTTTTTTTGGATCATCCCAAAAATCAGGGGCGAGGGTTTTTTCCTCTTCGTTTTCTATCTCTATGAGTTTGGCATCAATGTCAAAGATACCTCCTTAACGCACCAAGGCGATCAATAAGATCTTTTGATTGATCTATAGTTATCATTATAAAACATTTTTAGCAAAAATAGGATATAACTATGGTTGTGCAATCTATTTTATATAAATTTAGTCCAGACTAATTCAAGCTAAAAACCATTATGAAAAACAATTTCAACCTCGCCCTGTTTCTATGTATGGGACTAACAATAGGTAATGCACAATTCACTGAGAAAAGTAAGGATTTCACTAAGTATACTGGATTGTTCAATTTTTATCACGACGATAAAAATGACAAAATGTTTTTGGAGGTAAGTGCATTGGAAGAAGAGTTTCTTTATGTTTATTCATTAAGTAGTGGTATAGGAAGTAATGATATAGGTTTGGACCGGGGACAGCTTGGTAATGAGCAAGTTGTATTTTTTCGAAAAGCTGGAAATAAATTATTGCTGATACAACCTAACTTGAAATTCAGGGCCTTAACAGATAATGTACTGGAACGAAAGTCGGTAGAACAGGCATTTGCAAAATCGGTTTTATCCGGGTTTAAGATCGAAGAAGAGGTAAATGGGAAATACATAATAGATATTACTGATTTTTTAATGCAGGATACGCACGGGGTTGTAGCTCGATTAAAACGAGCCAAGCAAGGGACATACGCCTTGGATAAATCCAAAAGTGCCTTTTCATTGGATAGGACCAAAGCATTTCCCAAAAATATTGAGTTTGATGTTACCCTGACCTTTAAGGGCGATGCCCAAGGGGCTTACATACGATCGGTGACACCCAATGCAAAATTGGTTACCGTGGCACAGCACCATTCATTTATAGAATTACCTGATGATAACTATAAAAAAAGGGTATTTGACCCACGTTCAGGTTCGTACCCAACCGCTTATTATGACTATTCCACTCCTGTACAAGAGCCCATTTTGAAAAGATTTATTACGCGGCATCGCCTTAAAAAGAAGGATCCTGATTCTGAATTGAGTGAGGCTGTAGAACCTATTATTTACTATTTGGACAATGGAACACCCGAGCCTATTCGCTCTGCGCTTTTGGATGGTGGAAGATGGTGGAACCAGGCGTTTGAAGCAGCAGGATTCAAGAATGCATTTCAATTGGTAATGCTGCCAGATGATGCAGATCCGCTTGACGTTCGTTATAATGTGATACAATGGGTACATAGATCAACAAGAGGTTGGAGTTATGGAAGCAGTATTACAGACCCAAGGACCGGCGAAATCATCAAGGGTCATGTGAGTTTGGGTAGTTTGCGCATTCGTCAAGACTTTCTAATAGCACAGGCATTAATGAACAAACCTTTCGCCAATAGGGACGATAATTACCAACCCATGCTAGACATGGCACTGGCCAGAATTCGACAGCTATCAGCTCATGAAATAGGCCATACTTTAGGATTTGCCCATAATTATGCCGCTTCCACCAATGATAGGGCATCCGTTATGGACTATCCGCACCCACAATTTTCTTTAAAAAATGGTGAATTGGACTTCTCAAATGCCTATGCAACAGGTATTGGCGATTGGGACAAAGTCACTGTTGCCTATTCCTATACAGACTTTCCTGATGAAATCAATGAAAAAGAGGGGTTAAACACCATATTGAACGATGCCATAAGTAAAGGACTGCGATATATAACGGATCAAGATGCGAGACCTAGGGGCAGTGCACATGTTTTGGCACATTTGTGGGACAATGGCGGGAATGTTAGTGATGAATTGGATAAAATGCTAGAGCTGCGTTCTAACGCAATTAATAACTTTTCAATAGATAATATTAGAACCGGAGAGCCGAATACTGTCTTGGAGGATATTTTTGTCCCCCTATATTTTTTCCATCGTTACCAAACCGAAGCTGTTGCAAAAGTTGTTGGGGGTATGGAATACAATTACACTGTAAAAGGTGATGGACAGCAAACAGTCGCTATAGTTGACAAAAAGTTACAATCGCAGGCATTGGGAACCCTATTGAAAACATTGGATGCAGACGAAATCGCCATACCTAAGAATAAATTGTCACTCTTTCCACCACGGGCATTTGGTTATGCCAAAACAAGGGAATCACTTAAAGGTAAGACGGGTGTTTCTTTTGACGCTTTGTCTGCACCAGAAACGGCAGCGGATATGACCTTGGGACTATTATTGCATCCCGAAAGGGCGTCTAGAATAATACAGCAAAAGGCTATGCAACCTAATAATTTAAGCCTTTCCGATATTTTGGATGCTCTACTAAACGCCACTATCTACAAACAACACAAAGACAATTACCTGATCACCATACAACAAAACATCAACTTTAGGGTCCTCTACCATTTAATGAACCTTGCCGCACATGATAATGTACATCCGCAGGTAAATGCGATTGCATTTGCAAAGCTAAAGGAGCTCAAGGGTAAATTAATATTGAAAAAAGACATTATCGCAATTGAAATGGTACGTAGAATAGATACATTTTTAAAGGCACCGGAGAAATTCAAAATCAGTCAAGTCCCAAAAATCCCAGATGGTTCCCCAATTGGTATGGAATGTATGTATTAGAGATAGATAGCTTCATGTGTACGCATAATCGACATATAAATAGTATCCAAAAAACTAAATACCTGGTATAAAGTGAATATTAATTTAATCAGTGATACGGTAACACGACCTTCAGAGGGAATGTTAGAGGCAATGATGATGGCCGAGGTGGGGGACGATGTATTCAAGGCAGATCCAACGGTAAATCTTTTGGAGTCCAGAACAGCAGAATTATTCGGTAAAGAATCGGCCTTGTTTTTCCCTAGCGGTTCAATGGCAAATCAAACGGCAATTAAGTTGCATACGCAACCCGGGGAGCAATTGATCTGTGACAAGTATGCCCATGTATATAATTATGAGGGTGGGGGAGTTAGTTTTAACAGTGGGGTTTCATGTAAATTGGTTGATGGCAATAGGGGTATGATGACTGCGGAACAGGTAGAAGCTTCCATAAATCCTCCTGATTTTTACCACAGTCCTTTGACCACTTTGGTCTGCGTTGAAAATACAACCAATAAAGGAGGTGGCGCATGTTGGGATTTCGGGGAACTCGTAAGGATAAAAGAGGTATGTTCAACAAATAACTTGGCATATCACCTTGATGGGGCCAGATTATGGAATGCGTTGGTGGCCAAAAAGGAATCAGCTCAACAGTATGGCGAACTCTTCGATACCATAAGTATTTGTTTCAGTAAAGGTTTGGGTTGTCCTGTTGGTTCTGTTTTGGTAGGAAGCAAGAAATTAATGGATAAGGCCCTAAGGGTCCGAAAAATCCTAGGGGGTGGCATGCGTCAAGCAGGTTATTTAGCTGCCGCAGCCATTTATGCTTTGGACCATAATCGAGAACGATTGTCCGAGGATCATCAAAAGGCATTTGAAATCGGTCAGATCTTAGAAGACCTTCATTATATTAAGAAGGTTGAACCCATAGAAACCAATATTATCATTTTCGAAATTGACGAGACCGAAATGACCGAAATCGAATTTGTGGATAAATTAGGTGAAAAGGGAATTTCCATCATAGGAATGGGGCAAGGGAAGTTAAGGATTGTCACCCATTTGGATTATACTGATGCAATGCATACATCCTTACTAAGCACCCTTAAAAATTTATAACTCCCCAATATTCACAAGTGATGAGATTCTGTTTTTAAGGTTTTTAATTCCATTTTCCATACCCGCTTCCGAATTGTATAGTTGGCTATAGCCAATGATTTGACCACTGCTGTCCTTAAGATTGAACAAGAACATACCGTCATGATTCGTTTTTCGTTCAAAACGTATGCTATTGTCACATAAAGGGTTTAGCGATTTAACCGTTTTCTGTACGTCTTCTTCTTTTTCGAACTCCACACTTTTAAGCAAGGTGTGCCCACTTTGTGTTTTGAGCTTAAAACTAAAGGCAGTTGTGTTTTTATTAATCTCTATCATTTTGGTTCTTATCGTATTTAAAGATATGAAATATTGGAACTGTTCGCGTGGTAAAAAAATAAAAATCACGTACTTCAGGCAACCCTGATGATTGTTGATATTGGTGTTGCAAGGGCTATCTTCCTGAG
>JAHHKH010000342.1 GCA_018679695.1 Maribacter sp. | reverse complement strand
TGTCTAATGTGTCCTACAACTAATCAGCGGAATATTACGCTGAAGTTACAGATTATGTTTGGGACTAAGTTATTCAACGGGGGTTTTTAACCAAAGTTTAAGAATTGATAACCAGCTAATTATAAATTATCTATCTCATTGTTGTTTTCGTAACACTGGTAGATTACTTAAGTTCACGGGCCGAATTGTTATTGGAATGTTTAATTTTACCGTTAAAAGAAAAGAATGGACGAATACAGGGATAAAATCCTAAAAGTTTGCAATGAGTCATCTAAAAACACCTTAATGCACACCTTGGATATTGAGTATGTTGATATAGGTGAGAATTATTTGGTAGGTAAAATGCCCGTGACGCCGAAGGTACATCAGCCAGATGGGGTACTTCATGGTGGGGCAACAGTGGCATTGGCCGAAAGTGTTGGCAGTATGGCCTCCTATATTTTTATGGATGCCCAAAAACTTCTTGTTCGGGGGATTGAAATCTCTGCCAACCATATTAAAAGTGTAAAAGAAGGGGAGGTATATGCCAGGGCAACCGTAATGCATAAAGGAAAAACCACTCAACTTTGGGACATTAAAATCACTGATGCAGAAGATAATTTAATATCAATCTGTAAGCTTACCACCATAGCCTTACCTCGAAAGTAGTATGTTCTCGGAATTGTTGAAAAGGGCAGAGGATCAGCTTTCACGTAGGTTACCATTTGTAATTTACCGAAAACCAAATTCGAAGTTAGTCAAGGTCATCCTTCAAAGGGACGATCAATTGCACCATGCTTTGGATTATACGGAAAAAGGATTTGTGTTCGCTCCATTTGATTCAGCCGCCCCTGTTGTCCTAATACCTTTGGAAGAAGTACTAAATGCTCAATTTACGACTAGGAAAATACCGACTTTTGAAGTTGAAAAAAAGGTGCATGGGAATGTCCGGGAAAAGAAGGAGCACCTTGAATTGGTGAAACAAGGAGTTCAATACATCCATAAGGGGTATCTCGATAAAGTAGTACTTTCAAGAAAAATAACGATTGACTGCGAGGAGCCTCCATTGAAAATCTTTGAAAAATTAATTTCTACCTATACCGACGCTTTCTGTTATTTATGGTACCATCCTAAAATCGGTATGTGGTTGGGCGCTACCCCGGAGATTCTGTTGCGAACTGAAAACAATGACTTAATAACTATGTCATTAGCAGGTACACAGCCCTGTGCACCGAACAAGAATCCAGTATGGGGTCAAAAAGAGCTCGATGAGCAACTAATGGTGACCAACTATATTACCAACGTACTGAAAGGGCAAGTGACAAAAATTAGGGTTCATGGGGTTGAATCAGTACGAGCAGGGAGCCTTTGGCATTTACGTACAAAAATTACTGCTGCATATGATAACAACCTTGGTAAAGTCCTCAAGGCCCTTCATCCGACACCGGCTGTTTGTGGAATGCCATTATCAGTTTCACAAGATTTTATTCGCGAGTATGAGAATTATAATAGGGAATACTATACCGGATTCCTTGGCGAACTTAATCTTGAAGCTGTGATAGAAAGGAATTCTAACGGTAAAAACCGGGAAACTAAATCGTATGGCACTATTAAGCCTAAAACCGAGCTCTTTGTGAATCTTCGCTGTATGCAAATGGTTGACGGAAAAACTTTAATATATGTTGGAGGTGGTATTACCAAGGATTCCATTCCAGAGAAAGAATGGGAAGAAACCATCGTAAAAAGCAAAACCATTTTGGGTATATTGGCCAAGAATCAGTTTTAAGATACATTGGGTTAAGAAAATTGGGCTTTGTATTTTTGTTTTAATGAATTATTCAAGCATTCCGTCGGCCCAAAGTGTGGTCCTACATTGTAAAGCGAAAGGTATACAAGATATTATCATTTCCCCAGGTTCAAGAAACGCACCTTTGACCATTGGTTTCACTGAAGATCACTCCTTTAATTGTTATAGTATAGTTGATGAACGTTGTGCGGCCTTTTTCGCATTGGGCATGGCGCAACAATTGCAGAGACCAATAGCCGTATTATGCACTTCAGGTAGTGCATTATTGAATTACTATCCCGCAGTGGCAGAAGCATTCTATAGCGGTATTCCCTTAGTGGTAATCTCTGCGGATAGACCTTTGTATAAGATTGATGTCGGTGACGGTCAGACAATTCGGCAAGACCATGTTTTTGATAGACATATTGGTTATTCTGCCAATTTGAAGCAAGATGTTGCACATGCCACGGAGAAAGTAGACAAATATGCCCCTCAATATATTGATGGGGATGTTACTGAAGCACAGGGCCGCATTCAGGAGTATAATGATTCGGAGTTGAATAAAGCCCTTAATTTGGCAATTAATGACAATTTACCTGTACATCTTAATGTTCCATTCGAGGAACCCTTATATGATAAAATAGCAAAGCCTACTGTACATCCTGAAGTTCAGAATGTTGTTGATAATAAAATTGCCAACCAAGATTTAACCGAGTTTTCAAAAAGATGGAATTCGACAACTCGTAAAATGGTACTGGTAGGGGTGAATTACCCGAATTCCGTTGAGCAAAAATATTTGGATCAACTTGCCGAAGATCCTTCGGTGATTGTCTTGACGGAGACTACCTCTAATTTACACCATCCCAAGTTTTTTTCAAGCATAGATGGCATTATTGCCCCTATTGAGAAATTAGATGCCAAAGAGGAGTTCTTTAATGCATTACAGCCTGAAATCTTACTCACTTTTGGAGGATTGGTAGTTTCCAAGAAAGTAAAGGCCTTTTTAAGAAAATACAGGCCTAAACACCATTGGCATATTGATGAGCATAAAGCCTATGACACTTTTTATGTATTATCGCAGCATTTCAAATTAAATGTGAACGACTTTTTCAATCAGTTTTTACCATCTGTCCGAAATGTTGAAAGCGAATATTTTGGATATTGGAATGGAATTCGATTTGAATATGAGGCAAAGCGCGCTGAATATTTGGCGTGTATTCCATTTACAGATTTGGTTGCGTTTAAGCAAGTAATTGAATTCATGCCGAATAATGTGCAATTGCAGATAGCTAACAGTTCTGCTATACGATATACTCAACTATTCAACCTAAAGCCAACGATTGAGGTATTTTGTAATCGTGGGACTAGTGGTATTGATGGTAGCGTTTCTACAGCCATAGGGGCTTCTGTTGTCAATGGTAAACAAACTGTTCTTCTTACCGGAGACCTCAGCTTTTTCTATGATAGCAATGGGCTATGGAATAACTATATCAAATCGAATTTTAGGATTATTTTGATCAATAATGATGGTGGGGGTATTTTCAGGATCCTTCCTGGTAAGGAGGAAAGCCAAATTTTTGAAACCTATTTTGAAACCACACATAATCTAAAAGCAATGCAATTATGTGAAATGCATGGCATTGAATATCGCTGTGTAAAGGATGAAAATTCGCTTAAAAATGAGCTTGGCAAATTCTTTGGAGGTTCGACTATATCCAAACTTCTGGAGATTAGGACCCCTAGAAAATTGAATGATAAAATTTTGATTGAATACTTTGATTTTATATCTTCGGGTATTATTAATTATATACATTAAGAACACTAACTATTATGAGCAAAAGAGATGATTTAATCAAAAAGTACGCCGATGACATTAAGGACAAATTCGGTGAATCAGCCAACATGGATCTTTTAACTAAGGTCACCATTGGTTTAGGACCATCAATCTACAATATTGATGCATCCAAAGTTTCTGGTTCTGATGAAAAGGAATTAGAGACGGTAAAGAACAATTATTTAATCAAGAAATTAGGAATGAGCGATAGCCCAAAACTAATGGATGGAATCAATGCCGTAATGGACAAGTACGGTTCTTCTAATAGGAATAAGCACAGAGCGGTAGTTTATTATATGTTATGCAAGCATTTCAATAAAGAATCTGTTTACAAATAATAGATTAAGTTCAAGTATGAATGCCGCCCTGACAATACGCTCAGGGCGGCTTTTTTATATCCAATCAATATAAACCTTACTTTTGCAGGATGATAGCATTAGGAACATACAACACCTTGGAAATTCTTCGGGATACCAGTGTTGGGCTCTTTTTAGGGGATGATGACGGCAATGATATTTTACTACCAAATAAATATGTACCAGAATCTTATGAAATAGGGGATTCGCTAACGGTATTTTGTTATTTGGACCATTCGGAACGACCAGTAGCAACAACTTTGGAACCCGAAATCCTAGTGAATGAATTTCAATTACTAAAGGTAGTTGAGGTCAATGAATTCGGTGCTTTTATGGACTGGGGACTTGAGAAACATCTCTTAGTGCCTTTTAGGGAACAAAGGGATAAAATGAAGGAGGGAAACTGGTATGTAGTGTATTGTTATTTGGATCATCAGAGTAATCGATTAGTTGGTTCCAATAAAATAGATAAGTTTCTTAATAACGACACCTTGACAGTTCATGATGGTGACGTCGTTGAATTAGTGGTTTCAAGAC
>JAHHKH010000334.1 GCA_018679695.1 Maribacter sp. | reverse complement strand
GGTAGCAAGGGTTTTTTGTTGCCCCTATTTAAATGAAGTTTTACCCGAACATTATCTAAATGCTAATAGTGATTAAATTCCAATACTTCTACGAATCAACGATGCAACTATTATTCCATTAAAATATTGTGATAAAAATCAAAAATCATTGTTTCACATCAGAATCCAAGGGTTTGACAACATAGTTTTTTCCACACACCCCCTTTTATCTAGTTTTAGGTCATAATTATAGAATAGCACTGTTTTTAGAATAGACCGTGTAAAACTCAAAGTAAAACCAGATAACTTAAATCAAGCTTTAATTGAACAAAGCCCCAAACTTAAAAAAGCATTTTGTATGAAACTACAAATCGAAGATTCAGTACTAGTAAGAGATTATATCAGCGGAGATGAAAAAGCCCTGGAAATCTTAATTAACAGACACAACCAACGTATTTCAAGCTTCATCTATTCCAAAGTGTTGGACAGGGACATTACAGAGGATATTTTTCAGGATACTTTTATCAAAGTAATAAAAACCTTGAAAAAAGGTACTTATAGCGAAGAGGGTAAGTTCTTGCCTTGGGTCATGCGAATTGCCCATAATCTTATTATTGACCATTTCAGAAAAAACAAAAGAATGCCAATGTTCGAGGGCAATGATGACTTTAATATTTTTTCTGTTATTGGGGACGACAAGCTGAATGCAGAAAAACAACTGATAAAAGACCAAATCAATACCGACTTAAGGTATCTTATCGATGAATTGCCCGATGATCAGAGAGAAGTGCTTTTAATGCGTATCTATAAAGACATGAGCTTCAAGGAAATCTCGGAAAACACTGGTGTAAGCATAAACACGGCCTTAGGCAGGATGCGATATGCCCTTATAAACCTTAGGAAGATCATCGACAAAAACAAAATTGTTCTTACAAATTCATAGGACTATACGGGTAAAAACAATATTTTGATTTTAGTTGCGTTATTCTTACATAACAATACTATTATCAATATGGAAAAAATTTACTTTGAGAATCAAAAAAAGAGCAGTCCTGTAATGGCCTGCAACGAAACAATCCAGTTTTTGACAAATTATTCACGGTCACTTTGTATTGTTCACCAAAACAAAATGCAGTTTGAGATAAACTTAAACTAATAAAAAGACCCGTTAAATACGGGTCTTTTTATTTTTATGGTAATCGTGCAATACTTTTTTTCTACCTATAGTTTTCGTTATAATGTCTTTATCAAGTTTCCAACCCCTTGCCGGTGAGTACTCCCGGCCATACCAAATTATCTGTAGATGAAGATCGTTCCATAATTCCTTCGGAAAAATACGCTTGGCGTCCTTTTCGGTTTGGACTACGTTTTTACCATTTGAGAATCCCCATCGATACATTAGCCTATGAATATGCGTATCTACTGGGAATGCAGGTGTGCCAAATGCTTGGGAAACCACCACACTTGCTGTTTTGTGTCCTACCGAGGGCAATTCCTCAAGCAGCGCAATATCATTGGGAACATGCCCATCATATTTTTCAATCAATATTTGTGACAAACCGTGGATACCTTTTGATTTCGTTGGGGAAAGACCTACGGGTTTGATGATTTCGCGGATCTCTTCAACCGTTAATTGCACCATGTCATACGGATTCGCTGCTTTTGCAAATAATAAAGGGGTTATTTGATTAACCCTAACATCGGTGCTTTGAGCGGATAAAAGTACGGCAATCAAAAGCGTATAGGGGTCTTTATGTTCTAAAGGCACAGGTATTGTGGGATAAATTTCCTTGAGTGTACTTATGACGAAATCAACCTTTTCTTTTTTTGTCATATTAAGCTTAAATTAGCCATGATTAAAGAATTGCAAATTTATAAAAATTGACTATGAATACATTAAAAGTAGGGGACAAGGTTCCTGATTTTACAAGTAAAGACCAAGATGGGAATACTTTTAGACTATCTGACCATTCAGGAAAGAAATTGATTGTTTTTTTCTATCCAAAGGCTAGTACGCCTGGTTGCACGGCAGAAGCCTGCAATCTAAGGGACAACTACAAGGAATTACAGTCCCAGGGCTTTTACTTGATAGGGGTAAGTGCTGATTCTGAAAAAAGGCAGTCAAATTTCAGGAACAAATACAAATTCCCATTTCCGCTATTGGCCGATGAGGATCATACGGTAATTAATACGTTTGGGGTTTGGGGTCCAAAAAAATTCATGGGCCGTGAGTATGATGGTATCCATAGAAAGACCTTTGTTCTGAATGAAGACGGTATTATCGTTAAAGTCATTGATAAGGTGAAGACCAAAGATCACGCGGCACAATTAATCGATTAACATATGATTTAGGCCTAATAAAAAACGTCCTGATATCAAATTCAGGACGTTTTATTTATTGAGCTTATGTTCAAACTTTTTCCTCGGTCTGTTTTTCGGTCTTAGGGCCAAATAGATTCTTTTCTTTTATGATTTCAGGAATACCTTCAGGTACAGCATCTTCCCATCCCTCTTCGTGGTTTACGATTTTCTTAAACACATCCCGAGAGAAAATATGCATAATCTCCGGATCGTAATCTATGATATCCATTACCTTACCATTGTATTTAAAGAACTTATAGAGTTCTTTCATCCTTGGATGTACCTTTACATTGTTACTTGTCATTATCTGACCCGTTTCGGTATTCTTCATTGGATAAAGATAGACTTGCAGTTCCTTAAAGAACAGCTTTCCAAAAGCCTCTAAAATACCTCCACTCAGATGGCGATAGTATTTTTCGTCAAAAATATCAACTAGGTTGATTACCCCCATGGTCAACCCGATTTTCGCTTTGGTATAGTTGTTAAAGTATTCTACCAGCTTATAATACTCTTGGAAGTTCGAAATCATAACCGTATGACCCATAGAGCATAATAATTCGGCCCTATCCATAAAGTCCCGTTCGTCTATTTCACCTGACGCTTTAAGGTTTGACAAAGTTATTTCAAATAGTACGATCGTCTTGTCTTCATCAACTGCCGGATCCCGTATAAAAATTTCATACGATTTTTCAAACATATCCATATTGACCTTCGTCACCGGCCTAAAACTACCTCTTAAAGCCAATATGTTCTTTTTATAAAGCTTTGCGGCAGGGAGTAAGTTATTTCCATCAGGACCGAACATTACTGCATCGGTCATTCCATTGCGAATTAACTGTAAGCTAATCAGCCTATTATCAACATTTTTAAAATTGGGCCCTGAAAAGTTGATCATGTCGATTTCTACGGTATCCCTGTCTATATGGTCATAAAGATACTTGAGCAATTTTCTTGGCTTATGGTATTTGTAAAAAGCGCCGTAAATTAGATTAACCCCTAATATACCTAAGGTTTCCTGTTGTAACCTAGCTTCATTTTGTTTAAAACGAATATGCAAAACGATTTCGTCCAACTCCTTCTGATCCGGTTCCAATTGAAACCGAATCCCTATCCAACCATGTCCCTTATACCTTTTTGAAAAATCAATGGTTGCGACCGTATTGGCATATGAAAAGAACAATCTATCAGGATGTTTGTCCCTGGTAATGCGCTCTTCCATAAGTTGCATTTCGTGGGACAACATGGTTTTGAGCCTGGGTTGTGTTACGTACCTTCCATCTGCTTCTACCCCGTAAATTGCATCACTAAACTCCTTGTCATAAGCACTCATTGCCTTGGCAATGGTTCCAGAAGCGCCACCAGCCCTGAAAAAGTGCCTGGCAGTTTCCTGCCCAGCTCCTATTTCTGCAAAAGTTCCGTAAATGTCGGGGTTTAAATTTATCCTCAAGGTTTTGGCCTTGATTGAAGGAATGTTTTCAAAAGCTGTGTCCCTCTTTAGAATCGAAGACATACAATGGTTTTTGTTTCGAACAAAGTTAATAAGATTGGGTAATCTTTTAAATAAATTAGTTATAAATTTGAAATAAATAGTTGAAGGGTTGAAAATCACATTTTTAGGCACGGGAACATCGCAGGGAATCCCTGTAATTGGGAGCAATCACCCGGTTTGCTTAAGTAAGGACCCCAAAGACAAAAGATTAAGGGTTTCTGTACTTTTGTCGTGGGAGGATTATAATTTTGTAATCGATTGCGGCCCCGATTTTAGACAACAAATGCTGACCCACAATGTAACCAAATTGGATGGCGTTCTTTTTACCCATGAACATGCTGATCATACCGCCGGAATAGATGATATAAGACCTTACTTTTTTCGTCAGGGGGATATTCCAATTTATGCGCATAAAAGGGTTGCTGAATCATTAAAAATCCGTTTCGATTATATTTTTGCCGATGAAGATCGCTACCCCGGGGCACCTGCTGTTGAGGTGCACCTGATAGAGAATAATGCCCCTTTTAAAATCGGGGGCCAATTGGTTATCCCCATCAATGCCCATCACAATAGGATACAGGTCTTTGGATTTCGTATAAATGACTTCACTTACCTGACCGATGTCAAAACTGTAGACAGTGAAGAAGTAGAAAAGATAAAGGGCACTAAAATTTTAGTAATCAATGCATTAAGAAAAGAACCGCACCATTCCCATTTCAATTTGGAGGAGGCTTTGGAATTCGTAGCCCTGGTTAGTCCGCAGCGGGCATATATCACGCACATCAGCCATCTTTTAGGGTTTCATGAAGCCATCGAAAAAGAACTCCCAAAAAATGTACATTTGGCCTATGACAATCTTCAATTAACCCTCTAATCAAGAATCCATGAAAAATAAAATTTTCCTATATCTGTTTGTTTTTGCCGCTCTGATATGTCTTTTTATGGTCGTGAGTAATGGTAAAATGCAAAAGGACAAGGATGCTAAGATTGAAAAACTTAAAGCAAATTTCGATGGTTTAAAAGATTCACTACAAAATTCACAGCTTAGGGTTTTGGATATGCAATACTTTTCATTGGAGAACAATGACGATGCCTTGGCCTACTATGACCATTTAGGTTTGGAGGACCCAAATCGCTATATTTCCGATAAATTATTGGAAACCAATGAAACCAAAGGTGACAATCCCTTAATTCCCTATGAGGGCATGAAAAGTGATTTTAAACTGAACAAGATCAAAATACTTAATCATAAGTGGATAGTGGCAGACTTTTCCGATGGCAAGTTCTGGGGAGAATTGTTGATTAAATACGAACTGAAGGATGATATGGCGGTAGACTTTACCTTAATCGATCATCTTTTATATACGCGTAGTAATTAAAACTTATCGTCTAACCATTTTTTGAAAGAATAAAAATTTTGAGGAGCTACGCCATGTCCCACAGGGAATTCCTCATATACAAACTGTATGCCCAATGGCTTTAGTATTTCCGGTGTTTTTTGTGCCCATTCAGGTGGTATGACTTGATCTACCTGTCCATGTGAAGCATAAATCTTAAGTTGGGAATGATCCTTGCCCTTATAATTATCGGTGATTATGTTTTGATTGATATAACCACTTAAAGCGACAACATTCTTGATTTTATCTGGATAGGAAAGTGCTATGGCATAACAGAGAATAGTTCCTTGACTAAAACCTAGTAAAGTAATGCGATTAGTGTCCAAACCGTAAGTATTGCAAGCTTCATCGATAAAGGCAACTATTTTTTCCCTAGAATCAATTGCTTGGTCCTCATCGCTCCACTTACCCTTTTCAGCATCAAAATTAATGGCATACCAAGCGTGACCAAATGGTTCCATCGGATAAGGGGCCCTTACCGATATAATGCAAAGTTCAGGCTGTAATTCCGATGCAAATGAAAAAAGGTCCTCTTCATTACTACCATAGCCATGAAACATAAACAAAACGGGAGGTTTTCCTTTTTTCAAAGAAGAAGGTTTTATAAGATGGGTTAAGGAAAGAGGGGCAGTAGTCATATTATGAAATAAAAGTAAACCATTTTTGAAAATAAGCACCAATTGCTGGGACCATTTGTTTTTTATCGCTTAAAGCACCCAAAAACCCATATATCCAGAGCATAAAATAACACAGATATAGACCATAAAGCGCATATTCATTAAACCACACACTAGAAAACAGGGCAAAACCATGAAACATTAAATGTAAGCCAAATGCCTGTCGTATGTGAAATCGTGCAAAATCATTTTTTGGTTCCATGTTCATAGTAATTGCTATCAATGCCCCAATAATGGTGAGATATGCCACTATCGCAGTTGTTTTTCCTTCTTTAACAGTATCCATTTAATACAGGTTCTTTAATTATGGCGATTGGAACATTAGGCACTATACTAGGACTAATTGGTCGTTGTTTACAATACCGTAGACC
>JAHHKH010000323.1 GCA_018679695.1 Maribacter sp. | reverse complement strand
ATGTTTGACCCAGTGGGGTGATACACCTACGACATGGGATATTTACCGCGGTGACGAAATACAACTACGTATTAAGGTAAAGTACGCCTTATTTGCAGCAATACAATTAAAGGCACTGATAAAGTCGATAAAAGGGTTGGATATTCGTATGGGTATTGGCGTCGGTAGCGAAACCTATGTTGGTGCAGGAGTAAGTGAGTCTAACGGTACTGCGTATCAACGATCCGGGAAAACTTTGGAAGTATTAAAAGAAAATAAGGTAAATTTAATGCTTACGACAGCCGATCAGGAATATGACAGAACAATGAACCTCATGTTAAAACTTGCTTCTGATTTTATGGACGATTGGAGCCCTGTTTCTGCTGAAATGGTATTCGACTCACTTAACAACCCCGATGAATCACAGCAAAGCATGGCAGATCGATTGAAGATCAAACAATCGGCAATAAGCCAGAGAAAGAAAAGGGCAAGATTGAACCTGGTACAGGAACTTCTGGCATACTACGAACTCACCATTAATTCTAAAAAAGGATGATGCTATTCACAAAGCTTTTTTTGGCCCATCTCATAGGGGATTTTTTATTACAGCCTACCCGCTGGGTAATCCATAAAGAAGCGAATAAAATAACATCAAAGTATCTGTATCTTCATATCGCGATTCATTTTGCGGTGACCATGGCACTTTTATGGAATCTGACGTATTGGAAACTCGCTTTGGTAATTGCAATTTCCCACTACTTTATCGATTTGGGCAAACTATATTCAAACCCCTTTTTTAAAATAAAGGCCATTCCTTTTTTCATAGATCAATTGTTCCATATCCTAGTCCTATATGTTTGTGCATTCAATGGAAACGTTTTGGGGCAAACCATGTCAATTGTCAATTCAATCGATTGGGCATTGGTGACTTCAATAGTGTTTTTAAGTTTTCCGTCGGCGATTGTCATGAGTAAATTATTGGAAGGAATGTCCAGTAAGATTGAACTGGATCACAAGTCTTTACCTAACGCTGGAAAGTATATAGGAATTATTGAGCGCCTTTTTGTACTTGTTTTTATAATTTTGGGTAGGTGGGAAGCTATTGGATTATTGATTACGGCAAAGTCTGTTTTTAGGTTCAATGATTTAAAAGAACGTAATAATCGGAAGTTAACCGAGTATATCTTAATAGGTACCCTTTTAAGTTTTGGACTGGCCATTATAACTGGGATTATTTATACCTTCTATAAATAGCAATTATGAAAAAAATAGTAATTACGTTGTTGGCCGTTCTGGCCTTAGCTTGTGTAGACAGCAAAAAGAAAGCCAAAGAAAAAATCGAAACTTCTAAAATTGCTGAAAGATGGTCTAAGGAAAAGGCTTGGGAATGGTTCGAAAAACAACCCTGGTTGGTAGGATCCAATTTTAACCCCAGCACATCAATTAACCAATTGGAATTCTGGCAGTCAGCTACTTTTGACCCTGAAACCATTGACCGTGAACTGAAATGGTCCGCCGATCTGGGTATGAACCTTCATAGGGTTTATCTACATAATTTACTATGGGAACAAGATTCAACCGGTTTTTTGAATAGATTGGACAATTATCTTTCCATGGCCGATAAGCACGGCATAAAAACAATGTTCGTTTTGCTGGATGATGTTTGGCACCCTGTCCCAAAATTGGGAAATCAACCGGATCCAATTCCACATGTTCATAATTCAGGTTGGGTACAGGCTCCGGGAGCTGAAATATTGGGTGATCCTTCAAGACACGATGAACTCGAAGGATACATTAAGGGGGTAACAACCCACTTTGCAAATGACAAGCGTGTATTGGTTTGGGATGTTTACAATGAGCCTGATAATGTGGCAGGGCAACCGGGAAGAAAGGAACTTGAAGTAAAGGACAAGCAAAAATATTCGCTTTTACTCTTAAAAAAAGTAATGCAATGGGCAAGGGAAGTAAACCCATCGCAACCATTGACCACAGGTATTTGGCGTGGTAACATTGACCACTGGGGCACTCCAGAAAGTTTACCAGCGATTGACAGATTCATGATAGAGAATTCTGATGTCATTTCTTTTCATGCCTATGATGGGGATATGGACGCTGTGCGGAGAAAAATTACCGAACTCAAGAAATATGACAGACCTCTTTTATGTACCGAATATGTGGCCAGGGGCGGGGGTAATACATTCGAAACCGTGATGCCCATTCTAAAAGAAGATAAGATTGCTGCCATTAATTGGGGGTTTGTTTCAGGAAAAAGCAATACCATTTATCCATGGAAAAGCTGGGATTCTACCTTCACAGGGGAACCCAAAATATGGCATCACGACATCCTAAGACAAGACGGGACTCCTTATTCCCAAACCGAAGTTGATTTTATAAAAGAGATAATAGGTGATAATCAATAACCCAAACCATGTCCAAAAGGATATAACGGATCTTTGGAATCATAAGGCACATCTTCCTTTTGGTTTTGAACAGCTTCCCACGTGGAGGGAAGTTCAAAAGGGAGTTTTCCTTCTGGTTTGGCTTCACCGAAAAGTACTTGGACCAATACCTCATCACTGGTGCCAAATTCCGCAAGAAGGGCACTGCTTGAGGCCGCTATTTCGGTAAGGATTGCAGGTCGCTCCAAATTAGCGACCACAATGGACGGTTTTTGGGAAATTAAATCAAAAATCCCTTTTTTCTCCTCATCGGAATAGTACAGACGTCCTTGATGAAAAAAGCTCTCAAGAAAGTAGTCATTTCGTTCATCATAAGGGGTGCCTATTCTTTTTATAATCACCTCAGCATCTTTTGGGTTCTTTACAAGTGTTCCCTTACTGGCAAAATCTTCAGGGGTCAACATTCCCTCTACATAAACTTTCGTACCTTCTTTCAAAGGCAATATGCCGTCATTCTTCAATAGTACCATTGATTTCGCTTGTGCAATCTTCCCTTTATCCCTAAAGGCTTTTTGTCCGGTGATTTGAGTGGCTTTTTGTTCATCTACATAGGGATTGTCGAAAAGCCCCAAACGAAACTTGTCTTTCATAATTCTTTTTACGGAAATATCCAATCTACTTTCGTCAAGCAAGCCCTCATTTACCAATTCCACGATCAATTCAGGATTACTTTCCCCTCCAAATTGGTCACAACCAGCGTCCAAAGTTTTTTTGATTCGAAGCTTGGGACTCAGGTTTTCTAAACCCCAAGCACGAGCTTCTCCCATCCCACTTTTCGAAATAATCATCCAATCCGTGCACACAACTCCTTGAAAATTCAGGGAATCCCTAAGCAATCCCTGAATAATGTCCTTATTGAAAGCGAATGCAACCTCTTCACTGGTCTGACCAACGGGAATACCATAATAAGGCATAATTTGGGCGGTATTGGCTTCAAAAGCCCCTTCCGTGAAGGGGATTATGTGGTAATCAAAATTGTCGCCAGGATATACCTGATCTTTCCCATAGGGAAAATGGGCATCTTCACCATCTTTCTGAGGTCCGCCACCCGAAAAATGTTTGGTCATACAGGCAACACTATTCTGATCCAAAGAATCGCCTTGAAAGCCCAATACATAGGCTTTTGTCATAATAGCTGAAAGATGGGCGTCTTCACCAAAGGTTCCATTGGCGCGACCCCAACGGGGTTCTGTGGCCAAATCAGCCATGGGATGCAAGGCCAATCGAATGCCAACTGCATTGTATTCTTGTCGGGCAATATCCCCAAATTCCCTGACCAAAACAGTATCCCTAGTTGCCGCCAATCCGAATGAGCTTGGCCATTGCGAAAATGCTGGGGTAAATAGGCCCGCCCCTGGGTTACTTTCAATGCCATGCCTTGGATCGGAAGCTATGGTAATAGGGATGCCTAGACGCGTTCGTTCAGCCATCTTTTGGACGGTATTGTTGTATTTGGCCATTTTATCGGCATCCAAAGAAGCGAGTATGTTAAAACTATTCATCCTCTTTCTAGCGATCATCTCAGAGTTGGTCGGCAGCATCATCGACATCAGCAAGGTCATGGGATCGGCAGTGAGAACAGGGGTTTCCATAGGACCTCCATCAGGGGTAGTCCCTATCATACTCACATACATTGAACCCGCTTTCTCCGTAAGGTTCATTTGCGAAACTAGATCGTTAACCCGCTCATCGATGCTGGCGTTCGGATTCTCATAGATATCCATTTTACCATTCTTGTTCAGATCCCGATAAGAAACTCCTGAATAAATCAATGTTGGGGCTTCCTCACCTAGAAGTTCCATATTGCTTTTGGATTTGCTTTTTTTGGTAAAATAAACAACAGCACTACCGATTATGACAATGGCTAATAATGACCATAGCAAGTATCTAAGAATTTTCCAGAATTTTCGCACGGGTTTATCTTTGAGATTTAACTTCAAAAATAAGTAATTGCATAATGTCAGATTCACGTATTCAAAAATTTATCAATGGCAATATTTTCATATTATCAATTTTTTGCTTTTAAAAAATCAATTACACAATAAAACCTTTCAAAGTTTGATCCTGATCCAGTTTTAACTCCAAATTGGATATTCGATGTTTTTTATAATTATTTTTGTAGCCTTATTCATAAATGATTTAGAAGTGGGCAGAAAGTATGTTTTTGATTTTGATAGTACCTTAACAAGAGTAGAGGCCTTGGATGTATTGGCCGATATGACCTTGCAAGGAAAATCGAATAAAGATGAGATAATACAAGAAATACAGCATATAACAAATTTGGGAATTGATGGTGATATTTCATTTACCGAGTCCTTGGAACGTCGTATTAAACTCTTAAAGGCCCATAAAGGCGATTTAAATGGTTTAGTTGCGGAATTACGTCAGAAAATTTCCAAATCCATAGAATCGAACAAAGAGTTCTTTGAGAAATTTTCTGATGACATTTATGTGATTTCCTGTGGATTCAAAGAATTTATCGATCCCATAGTCCAAGAATACAATATCCCCTCGGATAGGGTTTATGCCAACACTTTTGAATTTGATGAAGAAGGATATATCATTGGTTTTGATGATAAGAATCCGTTGTCCCAGCACAATGGAAAAATAGAATGTCTTGAGCAAATGAATCTGGAAGGTGAGGTACAAGTAATAGGGGATGGTTATAGCGATTATGTTATGCGTGAGGCCGGAATTGCCCATAAGTTCTTTGCGTATACCGAAAACGTGCATAGGGATAAGGCTGCAGAGAATGCGGATCATGTAACCCCAAACTTGGATGAATTTCTGTTTGTGAACGATTTGCCGAGAAATATTTCCTATCCAAAAAATAGAATCAAGATTTTGTTGCTTGAGGATGTGCATCCTGCTGCGTTCGATAATCTTTCCGAAGATGGTTTTTCTGTGGAATTGGTCAAAACCAGTTTATCTGAAGAACAATTGATCGAGAAGATTAAAGGCGTACACGTATTGGGTATACGATCTAAAACACAAGTAACCCAAAAAGTACTGGATGCGGCGAATAAGTTATTGGTTGTTGGCGCTTTTTGTATAGGCACCAAACAAATAGATTTGGATTATTGCAAGCAAAAAGGAGTGGTAGTATTCAACGCACCTTATAGCAATACACGTTCTGTAGTGGAATTGGCCATTGGACAGATTATCATGTTGATGCGCAATGTTTTTCAACGCAGCAGTGAGTTGCATGGGGGTAAATGGAATAAGTCGGCTATTAATTCAAGAGAGGTCAGGGGCAAAAACTTAGGCATCATAGGTTACGGTAACATTGGCAAGCAATTATCGGTATTGGCAGAGGCCATTGGCATGCGAGTTTATTATTACGATATAGAGGAAAGGCTGGCCTTGGGTAATGCTACAAGATGTGATACTTTGGAAGATTTGTTGAGTGTTTCGGATGTTGTCACTTTGCATATCGATGATAATAAAGCGAACAAGGATTTTATTGGGGAACGAGAGATAAACCAAATGAAGCATGGGGCCATGCTCATTAACCTATCCCGTGGTTTTGTGGTTGATATCAAAGCCCTGGCCGAAGCCCTGAAAAGTGGTAAGATAGCAGGTGCAGCAATCGATGTTTATCCCGAAGAGCCAAGAAGTAATGGGGATTTCGTAACTGAACTTCAAGGATTGACCAATGTTATCCTAACCCCACATGTTGGTGGTAGTACCGAAGAGGCTCAACGAAATATTGCCGATTTCGTACCCAACAAGATAATGGATTATATTAACTCAGGAAATACTGTTGATGCAGTAAACTTCCCGAACATAAGATTGCCAAAACAGGTCAATGCCCATCGGTTTTTGCATATCCACAAAAATGTTCCCGGAATTATGGCCCATATCAACGAGGTTCTGGCAAAATACGATATGAACATATCCGGACAATACCTTTCTACCGACAGTGAGGTAGGTTATGTTATTACAGATCTGGACAAAGAGTATAACAAAGAGGTGGTCAAGGCGCTCAGAAAAGTGGAGAATACCATTAAGTTCAGGGTATTGTATTAATACAATTAGCGAGCATTAGGTTGCTGCTGGGAATCCTTTTTATTTATATCGGATTAGCTGTGATGATAGGGTTCGTTATTCAAAATTGTAAATGCCCTGTACAATTGTTCTACAATGAACAAACGTACCATTTGATGTGAAAAGGTCATTTTGGATAAACTTAATCTTCCCTGTGCTTTTGCATAAATAGCATCGCTGAAGCCATAGGGCCCACCAATAACCAAGACCAGTTGTTTTAAACCAGCATTCATCTTTTTTTGTAGGAAGTTTGAAAATTCGACCGAACTCAAATGCTTTCCGTTTTCATCAAAAAGCACCAACACATCAGTAGTGTTCAGTTTTTTAAGTATCAGTGCACCTTCTTTCTCCTTCTGTTGGGTTTTGGTTAGGTTCTTGGTATTTTTTAAATCAGGGATGATTTCCAATTCAAATTTTATATAGTGCCTCAGTCTTTTCTGATAAGTAGCAATCAAATTTTGCAATGAAGAACTGTCAGTTTTACCAATGGCAAGCAATTTTATCGTCATACTTCAAATTTAAAACTTTCAACTTATAGGATGTTCGTATTGGGTTTTGTTTTTAGTAAATTAGCACAAACCTTTTTTTAATGATTTCAGAAGTACAGTTTCAACAAGAAATAGATATGATTATTGCCAACGCCATACGCGAGGATGTAGGTGATGGTGACCATAGCTCATTAGCTTGTATTCCGGCTTCTGCTAGGGGAAAAGCGAAACTTCTTGTGAAGGATAAAGGCATAATTGCCGGTATAGACTTTGCAAAACAAGTGTTTGGCTACGTGGATAGGAATATGCGTTTTGAGACTTTGGTTGAAGATGGTTCAGCAGTAAAATATGGTGATGTTGCTTTTTTCGTATCAGGCAGCTCGCAGAGCATACTAAAAGCCGAGCGTTTGGTATTGAATGCAATGCAACGCATGAGTGCCATTGCCACAAAAACCAATTCTTTTGTAGGATTATTGAAAGGTACGAACACCAAAATCCTGGATACGCGAAAAACAACCCCCGGTATAAGGGCTTTGGAAAAATGGGCCGTAAAAATTGGAGGTGGCGAAAATCACAGATTTGCACTATATGACATGATCATGCTCAAAGACAATCATATAGATTTTGCCGGTGGGATCAGCAAAGCCATTTTAAAGACACAAAAGTATTTAAAAGAAACTAAAAGGGACTTGAAAATAATAGTCGAAGCAAGAAATTTAGAGGAGGTTGAAGAAATTCTTAAAACTAATGGGGTATATCGAATTTTAATTGATAATTTCGATTATGATGATACACGCAAGGCCGTGGCTATGATTGGGGATAAATGTTTAACGGAATCCTCTGGAGGTATTACTGAAAAGACCATTCGCAAATATGCGGAATGTGGTGTTGATTACATATCTTCAGGTGCTCTGACACACTCGGTTTATAATATGGACCTTAGCCTTAAAGCAGTTTAAATGTCGGTAGAGATAGAGGCTAAACTTGAAAAGATCCCCATAATAAATTGGCTGGTAGCCTTTCTAAAGAAGGTTAAACTACCTGCCCTTGAGGGCTTATCGTTGTACGATCTCATTGAAATGTACATTCTTGGTATTGTCCAAGGTGCATTGTCGGCAAGGGCAAGTGCAATTGCCTTTAGCCTTTTTATGGCTTTATTTCCACTGCTGATTTTTTTAGTTTCCTTGGTACCTATCATAGTACCCTATGCAAGTGTGGGAAATGAGAATTTCGATGCACAATTCCTTTTGTTTTTAGAATCATTTCTTCCTACTGCCACGGGTGAATATTTCGGTGAAATTTATCAACAGATAAAAGATCAAAAAAGTGGTGGCATTTTATCCTCTGCTTTTTTCATTTCGATTTTTCTGATGGCCAATGGGGTTAATGCCATTTTCGGCGGTTTTGAGAATTCGTATCACATTGATCTTACCCGTAACTTTTTAAGACAATATGCTTATGCCTTAATGGTTGGATTGATATTATCTGTATTGCTGATAATCGGTGCAGCCGCTTATGTGTATTTTGAATTCTATATTGTGGATTATTTGAGTGAATGGGCGGCAAAGACAAGAGGATATGATCTTACTGAAAATGATATTGTGGGTGCGCAAATCGGGAAAATCCTCTTTTTTGTTATCCTCTCCTATTTAACCACGGCTATTTTATATTATTTTGGGACAGCTGAAGGTAAACAGGCCAGATTCTTCTCGGTTGGTGCATTAATGACCACAATCTTGTTTTTATTGACTTCCTATCTTTTCGGTGTATATGTTGAAAAGTTTGCACGATACAACGAATTATATGGAGCTTTAGGGGGATTATTGATTTTAATGGTGTTCATTTGGTTAAATTCCAATATATTGCTATTGGGGTTCGAGTTGAATGCTTCCCTAAATACATTACGAAAAAACATAAATAAAGATGACAAAATGGAGTAGGATATTATTGTTTGGAATACTTGTATTGTTCTCATTCACAGTACAATCGCAAAGCATATTTGGTAAATGGAAAACAATTGATGATAGGACAGGTAAACCCAAAGCCATTATTGATATCTATAAGAAAGATGGACTAATGTACGGTCATGTTGTTGAGATTTTGGAAGAGGGAAGGGAAGAAGCACTATGTATAAAATGTGATGACGAACGAAAGGATAAACCTATAGTGGGTATGACTATTATAGATGCTGCAGAAGAACATGACAATGGCAAATGGAAAGGCAAAACCCTGTTCGATCCCGAACAGGCGATGACCTTTCGATGTAAAATCTGGCTGAATCCCGATAATTTAGACGAACTTAAGGTCCGTGGGTATTTGGCATTTATATATAGAACACAAACGTGGCTACGTGTTGAAGGTTAGAAGGCAATGAATGTATGCAGCACTTCATTAATGTTATATTACCAATACCGCTCGAAAAACTCTTTACCTACAGTATTTCAAAAACAGAATTTGAGTATTTACAGCCAGGAATGCGGGTTGCTGTTCCTTTTGGCAAATCCAAGATATATACAGCTCTTGTCAAGGAAATCCATTCAACCCCTCCCCAGGTCTATAAAGCCAAGGAAATACATAGGATTTTAGATGAACACCCCATCGTAAATAACTTACAATTGCAGCATTGGCGATGGATTGCCAATTATTATATGTGTACCATCGGGGAGGTTTTCAGAAGCGCTTTGCCCAGTGCTTTCTTATTGGAAAGTGAAACTTTGATTTTAAGGAATGAAAAAGGCGAGGTCACTGAAAATGATTTGAAAGATGATGAGTTTTTGGTATTCGAGGCCCTTCAGCACCAATCTATGTTAAAAGTTCATGAGGTTGCCGCCATCATCGATCGAAAAAATGTACTCCCAATACTAAACCGCTTGTTAGAGAAAAATGCCATCCTTCTTAAGGATGAAATCTATGAGCGTTATAAGCCCAAGATGGTGCGCTATGTAAAACTTGGGAATGCCTACAGATCTGAAGATAAGCTCGAGGCATTACTTGAATCACTTTCTAGGGCCCCAAAGCAAAGCCAAGTAGTGTTGACCTTGTTTCAACTCCAGGCCACAGAGCGGAAGCCTGTAAAAATATCAACTTTGGCAAGTGCCAGCGGTAGTTCAAAGGCCGTGATCAAAGCATTGATAGATAAAGGCATCTTGCAGGAATATCAAATTCAAACCGATCGAATAAATTACGAAGGCAATACCGTAGATTTTAATTTAAAGGCATTAAACAAATATCAACAAATTGCTTTAGATAACATACGACAATCATTTGAAAATAAAAAGGTTGCATTATTACATGGTGTTACATCATCGGGAAAAACCGAGGTCTATGTGAAGTTGATAGAGGAATGTATAAATACCGATAAACAGGCCTTGTATTTATTACCGGAAATAGCTCTGACCACGCAATTGATTTCACGTTTACAGGATTATTTTGGCGATAAGATATCTGTTTATCATTCTAAGTACAGCGTTCATGAAAGGGTCGAAGTCTGGAATAATGTCTTATCAAAAAAACCAAAGGCACAAATTGTAATAGGTGCCCGTTCCGCTCTGTTTCTACCGTATTCCAATTTAGGGTTGGTCATTGTCGATGAAGAGCACGAGGGTTCTTTTAAACAATTTGACCCTGCACCAAGATATCATGCAAGGGATGCCGCCATTGTATTATCAAATTTGCATAAATCCAACATCATATTGGGCTCCGCGACACCTAGTATAGAAAGTTATTGGAATTCACAAAACGGAAAGTACGGTTATGCCAATATCGATAGGCGCTTCGGTGATGTTTTAATGCCGGATATCGAGTTGGTTAATTTGAAGGAACAGATTAGAAAAAGACGAATGAAAGGCCATTTCTCGCAAAGGTTGTTGGAGGAAATTGCAGAAACCTTGGAAAATGGGGAGCAGGTCATACTTTTTCAAAATCGAAGGGGATTCGCACCAATTGTGGAGTGTTCCACCTGTGGGCATTCGCCCCAATGCCCCAATTGTGATGTAAGTTTAACGTATCATAAGTTCAAAGAACAATTGCGTTGCCATTATTGTGGCCACCATATTGCATTGCCGGAAAGTTGTGAAGCCTGTGGTAGTCAAACTTTAGATACCAAAGGTTTTGGAACCGAGCAAGTAGAGCAAGAATTGAAATCGCTGTTCCACGGGGCAAAGATAGGCCGAATGGACTTGGACACCACGCGAGGTAAATATGCTTATGAGAAAATTATAACTGCTTTTGAACAACAAGAACTTGATATTCTTGTAGGAACCCAAATGCTCACAAAAGGACTTGATTTTAGAAATGTGAATTTGGTAGGGATCATGAATGCCGATTCTTTATTGAATTTTCCAGATTATCGTGCCCATGAACGAAGTTTTCAATTAATGACCCAAGTGGCAGGCAGGGCAGGGCGTACCCAAAAACGCGGTAAGGTATTGATTCAGAGCTATAATCCCTATCATCAGATTTTGAAGCAGGTTTCCATCAATGATTATGACGGGATGTTCAAGGAACAACTCTATGAAAGGGAACAGTTTCTTTATCCACCTATATGTCGAATTATTAAGATCACCTTCAAGCATAAGAATTACAATACTTTGAATGAGGCAGCAGATTGGTTCGCAAAAGCTCTAAGGAATGTTTTTAAAAGTGGGATTCTAGGACCAGAATACCCTCCAGTGGCGCGGATTAGAAATCAATATTTAAAAAATGTGCTTATAAAGATACCCATTGGCCAGTCATTGGGTAAAACCAAAAATAGCATTAAAAGAATCGAAAATTCTTTTAATGCTATCTCTCAGTTCAG
This sequence comes from Maribacter sp., assembly GCA_018679695.1. GTDB lineage: Bacteria > Bacteroidota > Bacteroidia > Flavobacteriales > Flavobacteriaceae > Maribacter_A. The sequence goes on along the minus strand of JAHHKH010000323.1, from coordinate 1,589 downwards.
AAGTGTACGTGTTATCTACAACGTAGACCACATTTAGAAATTACTTCCCGATCAACGCGTCTTAAACGTTACTTAGCGCTTCGGCCAATTCGGTCTTTTTGTTTCTACTTAAAGGTATGGACCTTCCACTTACTTCGACATTCTTACTATTGAATTTTTCAACTTTTTCGAGGTTCACAATGTAGGATTTGTGAATTCTAAGAAATTTTTCAGCAGGCAATTGCTTTTCGAAAGATTTCATTGTTGATAAAATAACAATATTCGCTTCGTCGGTAACTAGTTTGATGTAGTCACCAAGAGCTTCTATCCATTTGATATCATTTAGGATAACTTTTCTTTTCTTCAGATTACTCTTTACGAAAATGTGCTCCTCATCTTCATGTACCCTATGCATTTGTTCGTACTTAGCTACCGCTCTTTTAACAGAGGCATCAAAACGGGCCATGGTAATTGGCTTATGCAGATAATCTGTTACGTCGTAGTCAAAAGCTTTTAGGGCATAATCAGGTTTACCGGTAATTAATATTACCTGTGGGCTGTTTTCAAGGGATTCGAGTAGGTCAAACCCACTTATAATGGGCATTTCGACATCTAGAAAAATCAAATCGATTTCATGGTTTTTAATGCCGTTTTTCGCTTCGATTGCGTTGCTGTATTCGGCCACCATTGCTAGGTTTGGGTGGTTGTTCACCAACTTGGCAACTGCCATCCTTTGCATTGATGAATCATCAACAATAATACTTCTTAATTTCATAAATGGGTTGATTTGTGGGGTTAAATCATCGACAAATTACCGAAATTACACGCTGAACTGCAATAAAAGTTGTAAACAATGTATTAAATACTGTGTAATTTGCAATGATCATAGATTAAGATTTGGTTAAGTTCATTTTTTATGATTATTCTATCTATAACGAAGAATTTTTCAATTTCTTGTAATTACTGTTAAATATTCTTACTTTTGCCCACCTTAAAAACAAAATATTTATGAACAATTACGAAACTGTTTTCATTTTAAATCCCGTTCTATCAGATGTTCAGATAGAGGAAACAGTTAAGAAATTTGAAGATTTCTTAATTAAGAATGGTGCCAAAATGGTATCAAAAGAAAATTGGGGGCTAAAGAAATTAGCCTACGCAATTCAAAATAAGAAAAGTGGTTTTTACCATTTATTTGAATTCACTGCCCCTGGGGAGGTTATAAACCCTTATGAGCAAGAATTTAGAAGAGATGAGCGTGTGATGCGCTTTCTAACAGTTAAGTTGGACAAGCATGCCATTGAATGGGCTGAGAAAAGAAGAACAAGATTAAAAGCTAAAGCGTAATCATTATGGCATCTATAGAACAACAGGCAAAAGGTAAAAAAGATGGGGAAATCAGGTATTTAACCCCATTGAATATTGAAACCAGCACTAAAAAGAAGTATTGTCGTTTCAAGAAGTCAGGTATCAAATACATTGATTATAAGGATCCTGATTTTTTAATGAAATTGGTTAATGAGCAAGGCAAACTTCTTCCTAGAAGATTAACAGGTACTTCTTTGAAATATCAAAGGAAAGTAGCTGTAGCTGTTAAGAGAGCTCGTCAT
>JAHHKH010000314.1 GCA_018679695.1 Maribacter sp. | reverse complement strand
TTTAAAAAGTGAAATGCCCGTTCTGCATTCCTGAGTCCTTCATTGGTGCGTTGTATTAACCTTTTCACACTAAAAAGAACTTCAATTGATAACTCTTGAAATCCATGAATCGATCACCACCTGGGATTCGTCCTATTCAATACCCAAATAGTACATATCTTAATATACCTGGCTTATCATTTATAAGGCGTTCATCGTTTACCCATCTTTCGCTTATCTCCAAAAACGCCTACTATGCTACATAAGGTGGGTGATTATTTTACTGATGCCGTTAATATTCAGATATCAGGAAGTATCATTAGGGGTACTTTGGCATGAAAACCTATTTTCCGAATTACAGGTTCCCGGGTCAATTTTTCCATAAAGGTGTGGGGATAGTGGATTAGAGCAATAAAATCAACATTATTGTCAGTTGCGAATTTATTTGTTGCCTCGGCCACGTTGCTCCACATTTCAACCTTATGAAAACTATGCTTTACATCCTTAACCCGATTGGTCAATTGTTTTAAATTCTTTTTTTGATCATCGTTTAGTTGATATTCCTGGGCGACCTGTAGAATCATTATTTCGGCATCCCACAAGGCAACCAAGTCTAACAAAGGTTTAAGTTCCATCTTACTGTAAGCATGGGTAAAATCAGTTGGGAAAACAACAGTTTTAAGCGCTTTGAAATCATATTTATTAGGTACGGCTATAATTGGGCAAGCACGTACTTTTTTTATAACCTTCACTGTATTACTCCCCATGAAAACCTCTTTTGCCCCTGTTGCCCCTTTGGTTCCCATCACAATAAGGTCGATATCCCTATCAGCAACCATTTGTTTTATGGCATGCTCAATATCATTTGAAATTGAGACTGTTTCAAATTTATGATTGTCCCTAGTGTGATTTTCATGTAGGTAATGCAAGGTTTTCTCCAATTGTAGTTTTGAGTTTTCGGACAAGGAGTCATAAATAACCCCTAATCGTTCTTTGCTCTTCGTACCCATTAGGTTGGCTAATTTGGGTTCATAGGTATTCAATAGTATAAAATTGCAATCTACGGTTTCAAACATTTTCAAACCGGTAAAAATGGCATTCCATGCATTGTTTGAAAAATCGGTGGGCAATAGTAAATTTGTCATTTTGCTTTTATTTTACACTTTTGGAAGTATCAGGTATCACTAAGAAAGGAATTTGTACATGAAAACCTATTTGGTCCACATTCTGTCGAACCAACATTCGTTCAAAAAAAGAATGTTTTCTGTTCATCATCACCAATAATTCATAAGGATGTTTTTCTAAATATTCAATTATGGCATCGGGCATGAAAGAACCTCTTTCTTCTTGGAATTCATAATCAACTTGGGCTAGACAAAGGCTTAAAAAGGCCTTATTTTCTTCTTGCTCTTTGGTAAGGTCATACTCTTCCTTGATATGGAGCACTGTGATTTTCGCATTGTTCGTCTTTGCAATTTCGATGGCGGTGTACAGTTCATTTCTATGGTATTTTGACCAATAGTCAGCAGTGAACAGGATCTTCTCTACAGGTTTATATTTACAGCCCGCGGGTATAACCATAATAGGAATTGTGGCTTTTCGAATAACATGGACCGTATTGGTTCCCAAGAAAATTTCCTTCGCACCCGAGGCACCTTGAGTGCCCATAATAATCAAATCAATACCTTTTTCCTGCACCAATTCCTCAATCTCATCGGTAAGCACATTAAATGCGGAAATTGTTTCGTAAATGTGCTTGGGGTTACCAAACTGTTCCCTAACTGCTTCCAAGGTTTTTTCGAGACCGGATAGGGAAGCATCTACACCCTTATCGGGAATCGCACTGAATTCTGGACCGCCAAGTACATAATCCATGCGATAAAATGCCGGAGTATATGTATGTAAAAAATAGAATTTACATCGCTCCGCCTTTAAGAATTGCATGGCAAAGGATATGGTGTTCCATGCATTTTTTGAAAAATCGGTAGGAATAAGTATGGTTTTCATAGGAAGCGCCTTTAGTATCAATTAAAATTATCAACCGATCGGAAGAATAACCATGATATAAATCAGTCTTTGGACTATTCTATTTTACTGATTATTATCATGAAAATACATGCCCATGCATCGTATTTTTGAACTATATTCCGCTATTGATAAACTGGCTTTAAATATTTCATTCGAATGCAAATCCAAGATTATATTGATCATACCTTACTTAAACCTACAGCGACTGTAACTGATATTGTAAATCTATGCAAAGAAGCCTTGGACCATAAATTCCATGCGATCTGTGTCAATGGTTGCCATGCAAAAACAGCGAAAGAACAATTACGTGACAGTGATGTAAAACTGGCAGTGGTCATTGGATTTCCACTAGGTGCAATGAGTACCGCTTCTAAAATCCATGAAGCTCAAAATAGTTTGGAAGACGGAGCTGATGAAATTGATATGGTCATAAATGTAGGCTGGTTGAAATCGGGTAAATTCGATTTTGTACAACAGGAAATTGAAAGTATAAAAAAAGCAATTGGAGATGTCGTACTCAAAGTGATTATTGAAACTTGTTATCTTTCCAGGGAAGAAAAAATCAAGGCCTGTAATCTAGCATTAATTGCTGGGGCTGATTTTGTAAAGACCTCTACGGGTTTTGGTACCCATGGTGCAACTTTTGAAGATGTAAAATTAATGCGCGAAGTTGTTGGCAGTAAGGCAAAAATAAAAGCGTCAGGAGGAATTAAGGATAAGGCAACCGCAATAAAGTATATTGAATTGGGTGTTTCACGCATAGGAACATCTTCGGGAATCGAGATTGTGTCCACGGTATAAAGAGAATTGAATGAGTTTGCATATTGAAGCCAAAAAAGGGGAAATTGCGGAAACCGTTTTAATACCGGGTGATCCTTTACGTGCCAAATGGATTGCGGAAACTTTTTTGAAAGATGCATTTTGTTACAATGAAGTACGTGGTATGTTGGGCTATACGGGTACCTATAATGGTGAAAGGTTCTCTGTTCAAGGCAGTGGCATGGGTATACCTTCCGCAATGATCTATTACCATGAACTGATCAATGATTATGGAGTGAATAATATCATCAGGGTCGGAACGGCTGGCTCCTATCAAAGCGATATAAAAGTACGGGATATTGTTTTGGCCATGGCAGCATCTACAACCTCGGGAATTAACAACTCGCGATTTATAAACGCCGATTATTCCCCTACAGCCAGTTTTGAGCTACTATTGAGTGCTTCATTGTACGCTCGAAAAAAGGGAATAAAGATAAAAGCAGGCAATGTGCTTTCTGCAGATGAATTTTATGATGATGACCCGAATGCTTATAAACTGTGGGCAAAATACGGGGTTCTGTGTGCTGAAATGGAAGCTTCTGGTCTATATACCATAGCAGCGAAACATAACGTTAGGGCATTGGCCATTCTCACCATTTCCGATTCTATGGTAACAGGAGAGCACGCTTCCGTTTCCGACAGGGAGTCTTCTTTTAATGAGATGGTCGAAATTGCCCTGAATATAATATAAAACAAGTGAATACCAGTAACTGTTTCATAGTAATATCCCCTCGAACATGACTTAAATCATTTGGAATTAAAGTATTAGTTGCCAACTTTAAGTTTTAACTTAAAACAGAACAATATGGCACTAAATTTTAATCAATATGCAACGGAAGGGAACACCTTCCTTAAAAATTATACCAAGGAAATGAACCTTGGGGATAATAGAGACAAAGCAGGTAGAATATTATCTTCCATTCTTCACGCACTGAGGGATATTATTCCTATAGCAGAATCGCTACAGCTCATTGCCCAATTTCCGATGTTCCTCAAAGCCGTATATGTAAACGGGTGGACCATAAAAAAGGAAAGACCAAAAATCAAGCAAATGGCCGATTTTATTGATCTTGTCAGAAAGCATGATGGCCCGGCGGCAATCAACGACTTTGAATATAGTGATGAGGTCGCCGAACAGTATATCGACACCACTTTTATACTGCTAAGACAGTATATTTCATTGGGTGAATTACAAGATATCCGAGACGGACTTCCAAAGGATTTGAAGAGTATGATTTACTCGAACATCATGTTCTAAAAAAGTAACGACAACATTAAAAATATGCAATCATGAAAAAAATAATAATTATGTTCTCACTACTGCTAATAATACCAATAGCGGTGAGCTCACAAACAGAAATAAAAACATATGACGAAATAGCACCTTTTAGTGAAGGATTAGCCGCCGTTAGGGTTGGGAATGTATGGGGTTTCATTAACGAAGACGCAAAGTTGGTCATTGATTTTAGGGATGATTTTGTATGGAATCAAGACGCTGATACCAGCATACCTGGTGTATTGGGAATTCGATATCCACAATTCAAAAACGGCAGATGTATGATACAAACCTTAAAGGTCAACAATATTCCATACTACGGTTTTATAGATACCTCCGGTGAAACAGTAATACAGCCCGAGTATTTGAATATCACTGAATTTGATCAAGAAAATGCAATAGGAATTTTTGTACGTGAAATGTTTCAAGGTCAAAATGAGATCAAACTGGATGTTGTGGAATACATCTTTACGGAAGTTGTGGTCAATACCAATGGTGAAATTGTCTGGCCCATAACTGAAAGAGAACATGCCTTAACTGCCAAAAGGAGATATGAAACTCCGGCGCTAAAGGCAAAACTAATTGCCAAGGATTTACTTGTTTTTCAAACCAAAGACAATAAATGGGAAACTAAAAAATTAAACCTAAATCTTTAATACTCCTTCCCATGCAACGATTAAAGAATAAAGTTGCCATTATTACTGGTGGGGCAGGTGGTATTGGTATGGGCACTGCCCAATTATTTTTAAATGAAGGGGCTAAAGTCATGCTGGTAGGCCGCACCGAAAGTACTTTAAGAAAAGGAATCGCCGACCTGGATAACCCGAATGTTGATTTTTGTGTAGCCGATGTATCAAAGGCTACCGATACCAAAGCATATCTGAAAAAAACCATGGATATTTTTGGCAAAATCGACATTTTGTTCGCCAATGCAGGCATAGAAGGTCCCTTTAGTCCTATTGCGGATTACCCCGAGGAAATGTTCGATTCTGTAATTGCAATCAACCTAAAAGGCGTATGGTTGGGATGCAAATATGGGATTCCAAGAATGAGTGAAGGGGGTAGTGTGATAATCACATCTTCGGTTGCGGGTTTAAAAGGATTTTCCGGTTTAGGGGCCTATACAACAAGTAAACATGGTGTGATTGGTATCATGCGGGTTGCTGCCCTTGAATCGGCAGTAAGGAACATTAGGGTGAATACGATTCACCCTGGTCCTGTAAATACAAGAATGATGAGGGCCATTGAAAAGGACATTTCACCCGATAATGCCCAAAAAGCAAAAAAAGGATTTGAGGCTGGCGTACCTTTTGGACGCTATGCAGAAGTAGAGGAAATCGCAGATTTGGTATTATTCCTGGCCTCGGATGAAAGCAGGTACATTACCGGAAGCACTTATGTGATTGATGGTGGTATGGTGGCGTCATAACAATAATGGTAGTCACCAATAAAACGATATAGAATTAAATGAAAAATACGTTGTTGATGTTTGAGCCACACTAAGCTTTGTAATACAACAAGTGACAAAATTTGATAGCACAAACATGATGAAAAACGAAACTATCGAAGAAGTCAAAAGAAAAAGTTACGCGCTATCGATTATCATTTACCCAATAATGTTATTGATAGGATTTATAACGCATCCCAATCTGTTGGCTTTAGAACCCTTGTTCACCGTAGATCAACTTGTTAGCCGTTTTCACAACAATCCCATGTATCACATGGGCCATCTTATTGTGACTTTTGCCGTTCCCGTGATTATCATCTATTTCGTTGGCACAATGAATTTGTTGCAGGATAGCGGTAAAAAATTTGGGTTTTGGGGAGGTGTTATTGGGGTGTTTGGCGCTTTTATTTTAGCTGTT
>JAHHKH010000310.1 GCA_018679695.1 Maribacter sp. | reverse complement strand
ATATAGTACTGTTGCCGTCACAGACAGAATCTATTAGTATAACTACAAATGCAGTTTCCCCTACCTTTAAATGGTACAGAAATGGTCTGGAAATCCCAGGCGAAACCAATGCTTCCTTAAACATCACACAAGAAGGTGCATACTATGCCGAGGTTACCCAAAGTGGTGGCGCTTGCCCAGGAACAATCAAAAATTCGGAAACAACTACTGTCGTTTCCCCCGCATCATTCGAAATTTTGGCAGATTATACCTCTACATATACCGCATGTGTATCGACAGACATCGTTTTACAGATACAGACAATCAATGCGGTTATGTCGGATTTGAGCAAGATAGATGTTACCACCGATATAGCAGCGGACTTTAGTTATCAATGGAAAAGAAATGGGGTCAATGTTGCTGGTGCAACCAGTAATTCTATAAGCCTGACCGATATATCGGAAAACGGCGATTATTCCGTTGTGGGCACAATAAGTACTTACAACCCAACGTCAAATACACTGCCGGTTCAATTGCTTACTTCAGAAACGCTGACTATTAACAGCACAAGTACGGTGTACTGTAGTGCTACTGATATTGTAACCATGAGTACGGGCACGATTCTGAGTGGTGAAACCTACGAATGGCAAAGAGACGGAGTCTCGGTGAATACGACCGATGATTCTTTCAATGTGAACCAAACAGGAACATACCGTTTGGTATTAGACCGGAATGGCTGTTCATTGATATCGAATGAAATAGTCATAACACCTTTGGATGAATCATTGATTACACTAGATCCAGAAGGCGATATCGTCTTTCCAGAGGGTACTTCCAGAACTATAACAGCAAGTGGCGGAACCGCTTATCGTTGGTACGATGCGAACAATGATGAATTAAGTGCTACAAGTTCGTTGAATCTAACACAGGAAGGAACCTATATTCTTGTTGCGAGCATTGATAATTGTGAGATCACTAGGCAAATAAACGTGACCTATTTGGATACATTCAAAGTGCCTAACGTGATTACTGTTAATGGTGATGGTATTAATGATCAATGGGTGATTCCTAATACTTATTCGAATAAATCGGACGTAAATGTGATCATTTACAATGAAAAAGGTGAGGAAATCTTGAATGAATTTGACTATAATAATTCATGGCCGGCGTCCTCTGTGTCATTTCCTAAACAAAATATGGTATTCTATTATAAAATCAGAAATGCCGAAGAGGTGCTAAAACAAGGCACCATTACCGTAATTAGATAGTTCTTGGAATGTTGAAGAAAAGAATATTACTTATACTGTTGATTTTTGTTTCATTGACTCGGGTCAGTGCGCAGGAAGATACCCCATTTGTTCCTTATGATGTACCTTCCCAGAACCTGTTGAAATACAATAGGTTCTTAATCAACCCAACCTTTTCAACTGTTAGGGAAAATGTCTCCTATATAAACTTGCTACATAGAAACCAATCGGTACAATTTGATGATAACAATCAGAATTACTTTCTAAGCTATAGTGGTAGAATCAGTGATAGGACCGGACTTGGACTAAGCTTATATTCACAGCGGGAAGGAACGGTTACCAATTTTGGTGTTCTTGCCAATTACGCCTATGGTGTTAAACTAAGTGATAAAAGTAATTTCACCTTTGGGGCCAATGTTTCCTATTATAATAGTGGCTTCGATATAAATCGCGTGACCACAGTGGAAGAAGATCCCTTCTTAGCCGGACTTCAGGATAGTAATTTACTTTCTTTTCAACCGGGTTTTAATATTTCCTATGGTCAATTTGATTTCGGTGTATTTGCAGAAAACTTATTTGATTACAACCTTAAGACTAGTGAGTCTGTTACGGCTTTTAAGGATAAAACATTTTCTAGCCACTTGCAATATACCCATGAATTCGAAAACGCCTCGGGCGCTTTGGAAGGTGGCCGGTTAATGCCTCTCGCACGAGCCCGGAAAGTTGGGGAAGATGATATAGTCTTTGGCGGAAGTCTAATACTGGATCTTCCTAAACTCGGCTGGTTACAAGGAGGATATGATAGTTTTTATGGCGCTGCTGCAGGAGTAGGTTTTAACCTCAGCAAAAGGCTTTCCTTAGGGTATACCATGGAAAAAGGGTTGTCAAGCAATTTTGACAATTTTGGGGTTACCCATGAAATATCATTCGCTTATTCCTTTACGCCTAACTTAACGGAAGACCGTGTATTTCTGGAAGAAGGCAATGATCTCGTTGACAGTGATGAGTTGTTTGATGAAAATGCGGTCGCAAGCAGCGATGAATTGGAGGAGCTTAGAAGAAAACTGGCAGAGAATGACGCTATAATCGAGGAATTGATGTTTAGACAGGATTCCTTGGAAAACAACCGTAAGAAAGATCTTGAAAGGCGTTTTGAAATGGTCATGCGCATGGTCAGGAATGAAACCAAAGGCGAACGTCCAGATTTGGAACAGAAGGCCGAAAGACTATTCTTGGGAGAGGATACCGATATTGCCAAGGTTGATAAAAACGTTACGAATGATGGTCGTGAGAAACCGCTGGCTATTGAAAATACCGAACGGGATAATAATGATGGGAAACCTGTTTTTGACAATACCCTACCTACACAAAAGGTAAAAGACGCAGTGGTTTCGGTGGAGACTGAGACCAAGGCTCGCCCTACAGCGACCCAAGACAATACGCGAAAGACCGAAACGACATTCAAAACCACTACCCCGAATAAAATTAAACATCGGAAATTCAAGGACTTACAAGGGGTTGAAGATGGTTATTATGTTGTTGCCAATGTATACAAAGGTGGGCAATATATGCATAAGTTCATTGACGACCTCGAACAGAAAGGGTTGACTGCCGATTATATAAACAACCCTAAGAATGGTTTAAAATATGTGTACTTAGAACGATATGATACTTGGCAAGAGGCTGTGAATGCGACCAAGAGCAATATCAATGGTCAATACAATGGAGAAATGTGGATTATGGATGTCGATAACCGCTATACCAATGAGGCTTATGTAGAAAACACGAAAAAAATCAAAGAGAAATCCGCTAGGTACGATTCTAATGTATTACAGAAAAATGTAATCGTTAAAGACAAGGTTGCTGCTAACAAACAAGAACCTAGCACAGAGATCATGAATGGTGTTGAATCTGGTTACTACTTAATAGCCAACGTTTTTGCCAACCCCAACAATGCCAACAAATTTGTTAAACTCTTGAATTCTTATGGTTTGAATGCCAGCTATTTCATAAATCCTAAGAACAACTACAGATACGTTTATCTAAAACGCCACCAGTCTTGGAATAATGCCCTGCTATCCTATTATACCAAACTAAACGATTCCTACGACGACAAAATGTGGATTATGCGGGTTACACCCAGCCAAATGTCCTAAATGGTTTTTATAGAACATATCCCAATTACTGTGCTAAAAAATGCTTCTCCCTAGAGGCCCTGGAAATTGCGTTTTTTTGTAGTGTCCCATTAAGTCGCCCGTTATCCACAGTTGATCGTTGATCAGTGTTGGCCAACGAATCGTCCGATGCATTGTTTTACAAGCGTCTGCAATCAGCCATTTTAAATATGCACATTCTAAATATTTGGCTATTCCCCTTCAAGCGCAAAAGGCTTCCTACGACGTTCAAATTTCAAGAATCGACGAAAAACCCATTTTTTCCTACATAAAGCAAGGGTTATTTTCCCTTTCAGCCGCAGCTAACCGCAAACCCCATAAAAATAGTGTTTCACAACATAACTGCCGTAGACTACAACATTAAATTTCACCCCTGATTTTTATGGGCAATATTTGTTATTGGTAGTTTCCGGACCCTTCATTCCTAAAACTGCCGCAAACAAGAAACTAACGATCATAAGCAAATAGCCGTTAAAACCAAACCTACTGACCTAATGAAAATAAAGTCGACCCAAATTCTTTTATTAGCGTGTTTTATCTTTTTAGGCGTTTTTACATCCTTTTCCCAAGTTAAAAACGATTTTGACGTCCGATATTCGGCCGATATTCGTGGAGAACTGACATTTATCGCCAACAATATTGTCAATAGGCAGAATGATGGCTATTGGGAAGGCGGTTGGGTACGAAGACGTGGAAGATGGAGATGGGAACCCGAGCTTACCTGGATTCCTGCAACAAGTGCTAATGACCCTTATGATTTAACCGGCAATGCATCGGATTACAACGATAACCTCAATATGCAATATATTGATGTTGACAGTGACCCTACTACATTTAGTTCCAGTAGCGCTACTTTGGATGTTCCCGATGAAGGCTGCTCCTTGGTCCGCTATGCTGGTCTTTATTGGTCTGCCGTCTATGTAAATGGGGATAGAAGTGCTATTGATGATATAAAATTTCAGGTGCCGGGTGGCGCCTACCAAGACCTAACAGCCGATGAAATCCTTTTCGACGGGGACGGGGATGCTGATTTCGGCTACTATAGCCCTTATGCCTGTTATGCAGATGTAACCTCAATTGTTACCGGACTGGCCAACCCAGATGGGGATTATTTCGTGGCCAATGTAAACGCTAGTTCCGGAAGTAGTATCTCGGGAGGTATCTCGGGGGGTTGGACCATGGTTGTGGTTTACGAAAACCCTAACCTACCAGGTAGTAAATATATTACCACTTTTGATGGCTATGCGGGTATTGCATCCGCAGCTCCAGACGTTGATATCCCTGTAAGTGGATTTACCACACTTCCTGCTCCATTCCAAGTAAATGCAAATATTGGTATTGCCGCCCTTGAAGGTGATAACAGGATTGGCGGGGATGGCCTTCAGATAAATGCAAATGGCTCCTTTACGCCACTAAGTAGTACGTTGAATCCGGCCAACAATTTTTTCAATTCAAATATTACCATTGATCCGAATATTTTCACTGCGCGAAACCCAAATAGTTTAAATACTTTGGGGTGGGACGTTGATTTATTCCCGGTGACAAATGTTCCCAACAATAATGTCATCCCAAACGACGCAACGAGTGCCATTCTAAGACTAAGTTCTACCCAGGATAAATATGATGTATTCTTTACCTCTTTTGATGTTGAGATCATTGAGCCCAATATTATACTGGAGAAAAAGGTCAATACCCCTGGAGGTGTTGATATTACGGGCCAAGGCGTTAATCTTGGTCAAACCCTGGACTATGTGCTATCCTTCCAAAACATTGGCAATGATGATGCCGATAATTATACGATACGGGATGTGCTTCCAATAAACGTTGCGCCACCCAATGGCGTGGATTTCACGGCCGCAGACATGGTGTTGCCTCCTGGTGTTACCTATACCTATGAC